>NZ_JCAYNT010000021.1:0-86249 GCF_059758095.1 Shewanella sp. MF05913 | reverse complement strand
AAGGTGATAATTGTCATTGGCTTTATTTATTGTTCAGGTTGATTTGTTTGGCGACAATTATCAGATCATAAATAAGGCCTTTTTTCTATCTAAAATATAGGTTTATTGCTAAAGATCCTGTCTATGAAGCAATATTTAGTAACATAGATTTACCTATCTTATGTAGAATAAATGTTGATTTACAATTGGAGAAATAAGATGGAACTTCAAACAGAGAATCTTTTAAATCAGAGAAAAGCATTATTATCGACACTAAAATCTTTAAGTGTATCTATTGGTGCTGTGGATACTTTGTTTCACATTGACCTCGACAAACCTGATATTTGGTTAGGTAAATCATGGATGAAATGCTTAAAACAAAGAAACTCTATATTTTATACTTCAGAGAATTTACAAGACACTTTTCAATGTTATAAAAGTCTATTAAAACCGATGGATGTAGATTTATCTAAAAGTGTAAACAAACAGCTTTACAGTTGGACGGCTTCTGGGTCAACGTCTGCTAAAATGTTGAAAGAAAGTGGCTATAAAAAAGTGGTGTCATTGTCGCTTCCCCTGTCTGCAACAAGCCAGCTATATGGTCGTTATCTATTCTTTTTTGATGATGCTAATAATCAATCTGAACAGGAAATCTGCCAAAGCATTGAAAATGTGTTAAATGAAATATACCTTTACCAATCTGCTGCGGGGTCATCAAAGCTGATTTTAAGTCCGTTAGAAGACTATGGAATGCTTAAAAAATCTACCATCGCTATTATTAGAAATCTTGCCCTGGGATGTTCTAGATCAGAGCTATCTGACATCCATTATATGACTCCTCGAGGTATTGATTACCATTTAGAAAGAGCCAAATGTTTATTAGGTGCAAAAAATACTCATCATTTAATTTATAAATCACAAAGTATGTTACTTCTTTAATTATCGATAACACATTTTAAATATTCTAATTTTCGCATTGCCGATATAATCAAGTGTTTGTGTCTGGCAATGCAGCGCATCAAATGTCAGTAACTCAGACTTCAAATCAAGACACGTCAGCAATTCTTGAACGAGTTTGAGTTCACTCTTTTTGCTCGCACCAGATTTAGCGCTGAAGACTAAACCAGAGCCGGTATCATATGCAGTGACCATATGTAATGCAGCGCTCGAGGCTGATGCTTTAGCACCTTTAAGCACTTTCCCATCAATCGCAATAGAAGAAAGTCCTGTGCTAAGCTGATGCTCGTTGACCCAACTCAACAAGGCATCTAGCAAGGATTGCTTTGACACTCCTCTGAAGATGCGACCAATACTCTGTTGGCTGGGAATACCATTAGCGAAGGGGCGATATTTACGCATCCACATGAGTTTTAATGTCCCGAACTCGTGGCAATCGGCCCAACTTTGCGCACCTGATATCACTGCGCTTAGCAAGAGGAAGCAGATATCAATGACATCATGTTCTTGATTTATATGGGAACGACAATCAGTAATCTTATCGAGATGTTAAGCATATTAAGTATAAAGACAAAGAAAAAGAGCGCTATTTGATCGCACTGGCGAGATCAATCAAGCTATTTTTTATCTCTTTGTTTTTAAAAGGATGTATGAAAAGCGATCGAGTATGATCAGCCCCTGGGGGCTAGGGGGTGCGGTAAAACTTATCTCGCGTGTGCGCTTGGCCAAAATCATTGTCAACAAGAGAAGCATTACTGGAAAAAAGCGATTACTGATGAATCAATAAGTGCTTGATGTTGTATTTAGCCATATAGTAGAAAATCAGACTCTTATGCGGTATCCCTGGTTGTTGATGTTATTAGCAGTGACTGTCTATGTAATGATTTTGTTTACAGTAAGCAAGCTTTTTTTGCTTTCGATATTAGTTCCGCTTTGTTTTTGGCTTTAAAATAAACTCTCGCCTTTTCAATGTGATAATCGACCCCTCTTTCAGTCATGTATAGACGGTCGCTTATCTCTTTACTACTTAGTCCAGAGGCCGAATACGTTAGTACTTCTATCGTCTTTTGAAACTACTCCTGTATGAATCATTGGATTAATTTCATTAGGGAATTCACGACATAAATAATAATAAATGAGATAGAGCAAATCCCCTAATCCTGCTTGATTAAACTCATCAATAAACTCTTCTTTTTTGTGGTTTTTAGTGTAAATAACGTATATGCCAATAAAATCATCATTTGGAATATAAACATTAAAAGTCATAAGAGAACTATACCCTGACTCACTAATGATATTATTAACTTTCGTCATTACTTCTGGATTTTCAGACAAAGATAACCAATTTTCGATTGTAGAAAAATTTTCAAGCCAACGTCCATCAATTGCAAACGGATGAATTGATATTTTGCTATTAGATACCAAAGAGCTAAGCCTAAGCGTACAATCATAAGCGTTATTACATGATGAAATAATTGGATACTTTAACATATTAGATTTTACTTTTGTGTCTGAAAAACGAAATCCGCCTCCAAGGCCACTTTTAGGAAAAACCTCTAATACAACATCAAATGAGTCATATTTTGCCAAATATTCACTTAAAACAGATGAAGCGGTCGGGAAATTCATATTAAATACCTACATTACAATTAATGTTTACTTGAAAACTTATCAAAATTACAAAAAAAACTTGAGAGGGAAATATGTAGTCTATACATAGTTCCCTCAACCTAAGCTATTTTAAGGTAAAGTCTTTATAATTTTCTATTCTCAATGACAAGCAACACAAGAATATGGATCAGGGAATGTGCGGCTGTTATTGAAATCACTGTTGTAAGTGAACTCAATGTCACCAAGTGGCTCAAATTTATTGTTATCATTTACTGGTGGTCTATGTGTAGTCCTGTTATTCGCAACTAAATCATTTGCAGCAATGATACGTGTCAAACTCGCTTCACCATGATTTTTAGGCTGGATAGAACCTTTACCATTATGACACCAGAAACATCTAGAACCTCGGTTATGACTTTCCATCGCCCCGTTATTCCCATGACAAGTTGAACAATAATACGGCTGGATAAAGTCGAACCCTTCTACATTGTTCGTAGGCCAAGATTGACCACCATGTCCTGTTGGATTTTTTGATTCGTTATGACATTGCTCGCAGTCAGCAATTTTCCAACCAAAATGGGTTTCATTCAAGATAGTGGCAGTTCCGACAGGTTCTATTGCCGCAAACTTCATTGACAATACTCCTACATCTTTGTCTTCACGTTCATACGTAGTATTAGGCACATCGGCGAGTTCCAACATATCATCCGTTATGTATACCGTAGTTTTGAAACCTGGGTCATTAATAAGGTTAGCCTCTAAGGCCCCCATAAATTGATTACCATAGACTGTTCCCACTAATGATACAAACTCAGGGGGGTAGCTTAGTATATTTGAACCTGGAACTTCATTTAAATCAACGCCTCCAGTTCCAACATAAGCTAACCATTCTTCTTGGCATTTTTCTGTAGATAGTCTACCGTCTCCGTTCGGAGTACCATCAACTCCAAATTCACATAGTGGGTTAAATGCGGAAAAATCATTCTCAACTGCTAATTCACCATTTCTTGGTCCAGCGCCCTTCATAGCACCGTATACACCAGTGAAAGGATCGCGGGAGAGAGCAAAACTCTCTACAATAGCGCCACTTGCCATGACCGGCCATTATGTAAGGCGATAGTCTAACCCTATTTCATCAGCTAATGTTAACCACACATCCATTACTGTGATAACACCCGGTTGAAAGACGTCTTTTCTTAGGTTAAACGCTTTGATTTCAACTTGTTCTGCAACTAGTTCTCTTTCTGTATTGCCATATGCATCTTTAAAATGGTCATAATAAATGAAAGGAATGACAAATCGACCATCATTTTCCTCAAAACGCTTTTGCTCTTGCTCAAACACCCATAATCGTCGGCCGGTCATGGTGTCAGAAAAGTTTTGAAATTGTATATGTTGCATAGGTCTCAACCAGTAATGATCCATACGCTTGTAATTCTTATCTTTTGCACTTCTACCACCATTACCTCTTTCATCACCTACGTCTTGCGCATTTGAAAAGTGCCAATTTTTACTCGCACTATATTCACCGTCATTACTAAAGTCTCCATCCTTATTTTTGTCCCAAGAGAATAAATATTCAAATGTGTCGTATTTTGAGTCTGAATAATGAATCATTGTACCAGGATCAAATTGCATATCTTTACGTGTGTGAGCAAGGTAACGCAGCAAATCAAATACTGAATAATTACCCTCAACAAACCTATCTGGACGTGCAGTACCAGCTCCTAAACCATCAGGATTGGTTGCTAACACAGCTTTCATATCGCTAACGGATATTTCAATAGCGGGTTCTAATGGCGATCCGTCAAGGTGAGTATTGACTATATTATCTGGAACGTCCCGAAGGTTAACAATTCCGTCTCCATTCGTATCTGTTCCTGCACCGTCCACGGCAGTTGAGAAGTTTTTATTTATACAATGTTACCCTGCTTTCATCAAACAATTTAAAACAGACACTTTGCATCTTAATTTTTTACCGGCAAATCAAGCGTTTATAAATAGATTAACCCCATATTACGCGACCCAATTGAAAGATAGCTTAAAAATTGTCATTGAAGCTCGACTCAATACACTTGAACTATTTCATGAACAGGGATTATTAATTTCATCACCATTAGAGTATACAAAAATCCATAAAAAACTCATGATATTCGCACGAGGAGGTGTGCTGCACTTAAATCACCCTTTTGATGATCTTTTTGGGATAACAATAGATGATTTAATTGAGTTTAACGCTGAAATACTCTTAGAGCTAAATTGGAAAGAGAGTGAAAGAAAATACGACACTAGAAATGTGATGATAGCAATGCGATCTTTAAGCGATAAAAACAAATAAGTAAAAAATCACTTCCAAAATTATAGATTATAAAGTAGGAAAAAACCCGGGGGCGGATCATACTCGATCGCTTTTCATGCATCCTTTTTAAAAAAAAGAGATAAAAAATAACTTGATTGAACTCGCCAGCGAGATCAAATAGCGCTCTTTTTCTTTGTCTTTATACTTAATATGCTTAACATCTCGATAAGATTACTGATTGCCGTTTCCATATAAATCAAGAACATGATGTCATTGATATCTGCTTCCTCGTCCTAAGTGCTGTGATATCAGGTGCGCAAAGTTGGACAGATTGCCACGAGTTAGGGACATTAAAACTCATGTGACTGCGTCAATATCGCCCCTTCGCTAATGCTATTCCCAGCCAGCAGAGCATTGGTCGCATCTTCAGAGGAGTGTCAAAGCAATCCTTGCTAGATGCCTAGTTGAGTTGGGTTAACGAACATCGGCTTAGCACAGGACTTGCTTCTATTGCTATTGAGGGAAAGTGCTTAAAGGTGCCAAAGCATCAAGCGCAGCGTTACATATGGTAACCGCATATGATACCGGCTCTGGTTTAGTCTTCAGCGCTAAATCAGGTGCGAGCAAAAAGAGTGAACTCAAACTCGTTCAAGAATTGCTGACGTGTCTTGATTTGAAGTATGAATTACTGACATTTGATGCGCTGCATTGCCAGACGCAAACACTTGATTATATTGTCGAAGAAGGTGGGCATTGTATTTTGCAAGTCAAAGATAATCAGCCCAAGCTGTACGAGGCAGTACAGGCACAATTTGCTGATTACATTACAAATACCCCAGATGCCGAATGCTTTACGCAAGATGATAAAGGCCATGGTCGAGTTGAAAAACGGATAACGTTTCAGTGTCCATTGAATTTACCCGCTGAGATAAAGATGAAATGGTCTCAATTAACAACATTAATCGCAGTAGAGCGTCATCGAAAAGTGGGTAACAAAACCAGTATAGATACGCATTTTTATGTCAGCAGTGCAATGCTGACATCAGAAGCCTTTGGTACAGCGATTAGGGCTCACTGGCAAACGGAAAATAATCAGCATAGGCTTTTAGATACACTATTTCAAGAAGATAAGCAGAAAATGTATGATGAGGATGGTCCAGTATTCTGGCTATTTTAAGGCGTTGGGCATTAAATCTAGTGACACTACATCCCGCTAAAACAAGCCAGAATCAGAAGTTCAATAGGGCTTGTTGGAGTGATGATTTCAGGGAAGAGATTATTTTTGGCGCTGGTCAAAAAGTGTAATCAACCCCTGGGGGTCGGTGGTTCGAGTCCACTCGGGTGTACCATTTCTTACTATATTCAGCTATTCCTATACTCTCCCCTACTTATTTACGTATCTCACTCTATATTGCTGTGATAAATCGCTTTAGCATCGTTCTAATCACTTATTTTTCATATTTAAAAGTCATTTCGTTTTTGTTTTAGGTTTTCCTAAAAATAACCAAAAACAAACAGGCAACTCAAAAATTGACATTTTGTGCCCAATATAGGCCAAACATGTTTTTATAAACGATAAATATCTCCCAATCCCATCGGAGTTTAGTTTTGATATAGACTTCCATGCCAATAAACCCAATTAAAATACTTGACACTATACTTTATTTCGAAAGTGGCACTTTATATGCATAATAATACCAGGTTTAGATCGCTTATTATGACGTTTGGCGAATAAGTATTGAGCTCGTCATAATGAAATAACCTCTGTGATTTAGGGCCTATTTTTTATAAAAAAGCATTAATTTATGGTGACTTAAGTATAATTTAACTAAGCTAATGGCTATAACACGCGATTAAATGGGAGTGATAATGAAATATCTATTGGTCATAATTTTTTTAATCCAGAGTTCGTGGTTATTCGCGCAAGAATATACTTTTGGTGTTGTACCGCAGTATGAGCCTCAAAAGTTAAATGCCATTTGGCAGCCTTTACTTGATGAAGTGAGTTTGCAAACGGGTGTCACAATTAAACTCATCACGGTTGAATCAATCCCGGTATTTGAGCAAGCCTTCGCCAACGGTGAGTATGATTTTGCTTACATGAATCCTTGGCACAGTGTGATTGCCAATGAAAAACAAGGGTACATTCCATTAATTAAAGATGCAGGACGTAAGCTTCAAGGCGTATTGGTTGTTAAAAAAGACAGTGGTATTAATGACTTGAGTCAATTGCAAAATGAAGAGATTGCCTTCCCTGCCCCTAATGCATTAGGTGCTTCATTATTGATGCGTGCAGATTTGTCTCAATTATATGATTTATCAATAAAACCAGTTTATGTACAAACCCATTCATCGGTTTACCTTAACGTGGCGTTAGGTACCACTAAAGCTGGCGGTGGTGTGTTAGGTACGTTGAAGCAACAGCCACAAAACTTACAAGATAAGTTAACCATTTTGTATCACACCCGTGAAATCAGTCGTCATCCAATTGTTGCTCATCCTAGAGTCGATACAGCTGTTCAACTTAAAATCCAACAAGCTATTTTAGCCATTGGCCAAAGTGAAAAGTATAAACATTTACTTGCAGGTATCCCGATTATACAACCTAGTACAGCAACGTTGGATGAATACCAACAATTAACACAATGGGGGTTACGCTCATTTTATGTCGAAAATTAATTGGTGGAGAAGTCTACGGGCACAAAGTTATCTGGCGATTTTTTCGTTCGGGCTAATGCTAATTTGTTTATTTGTGTTTTATACCTTACCCGAACAAGCTCGCTGGGTTAATGATGGCCTATCTAAAACGGCTCAGCGTTCATTGCAACAACTATCAACCTCAATTACAACGCCATTGCTGACCCGACAATATGCTGAGTTGTATGAACAAATCAATAACCAACTTGAAATACAGCCAAATTGGAAAGCAATAATAATAGTAGATGCTGAAACAGGTAATCAGTTATATCCACTTGATTCATGGAATGGTGCTATTGAAAGTGGTGATATGTTATTAAACCAAGATATTATTTTTTTAGATAAACCGCTCGCCAAAATTACCTTAGTGGTTAATTTTACAACTGAAATTAATGAGTCATCTAAATTACATTACACGCTAATTTATATTCAATTTTCTATATTGTTACTCATTTTAATTGGCCTAGCATGGCTAGTAGACTTGCGGATCACTTCCCCACTACGTGCGTTGGAACATGCATTCACTCGCTTAGCTAAAGGAGATTTTGAATGTCATGTCGATAAGCAACAACACAATGAAGTGGGCAGTGTGATTAATGGCTTTAACCAAATGGTCAATGACATTGCAGGTAACCAGCAAAAACTTAATAGTTTAAGGATCCAGGCTGAGTCTGCTAGTAAAGCAAAGTCAGATTTTATGGCCAGTATGAGCCATGAGCTACGTACACCACTGAACGCCATTCTAGGTTTAGCCCAGCTGTACGATTATGATCAAAGTGCAAATACCATCCAAAAAAACAATGCCAAAAGCATCTATCGTGCTGGCGAACATTTACTATTACTCATCAATGATGTCCTGGATTTGACGGCGATAGAGTCTGGCAATATGCAGTTCAATTTTGAATATGTGCCTATTAAACGTGTTATTGAAGAATCTGTAGAGTTTGTAAATGAACTCATTAATGCACAATCAATTTCACTTCACCTTGAAGGACTTAATAGTCTTGATGGCCTGTGTTTTTATATCGATGAACGTCGTTATAAACAGGTGATGTTAAACCTATTATCCAATGCTATTAAATATAATAAGCCTCAAGGTAAGATTTACATTCGTTGTGATGTGTTAAACAATCGTCAATGCAGTATTAGCGTGGCTGATACTGGTTATGGCTTTACTGAAGAAGATGAGTCACGTTTATTTAAACCATTTGACCGTTTAGGCGCTGAAACCAGCAAAATTAATGGTACTGGTATTGGTTTGGTGATCACCAGAGAATTAGTAGAACGCATGCAAGGTAAAATAACTGTTCAAAGTGAAGTTAATCAAGGTTCTTGTTTTAACTTGTTATTTAACAGCTTTGAACAATCAACTATTGCCCCTCATAAACAGGTGGCCACAGAAAAAACAGAACATACTAATATCGATGCTTTACCTATTTTAAAAGTGTTAGTTGCAGAAGATCAAGTAACCAATCAACAAGTATTAAAGCAGCAATTAACCCTATTAGGTGTGCAATCAACTTTTGTGAGTAACGGTGAGCAAGCCTGGCAAATCTTACAAGATAAGACTTTTGATGTTTTATTGACCGATATTCAAATGCCATTATTAGACGGTTTAGAGTTAACAAAAAGGATCCGTGAAAATGAACGGTTAAATGATTTAGTTATCATTGCAGTGACAGCCAATATCATAAAAAAGAATATTGATGACTGTTATAGCGTTGGCATGAATGGTTTTTTAACTAAACCAGTCGAGTTAGTTCAGCTTAAAACACTGTTAATGGAGCACACATCTATAGCCATTAATGCACATATTGAACATACCCCTTCAATTGAGCTTTCGACTGCCATGTTTGATCAACTTGATATGTCATTATTAGTGTCAATACTTGGCGATGACACAGACGTACATTGCATGGTATTTAATGCATTTATCCAAACTGCAGGCGAGCAAGTTAAGCTGATAAAAGCTTACGCAGATAGCCAAAACTATGCTGATTTATCATTTCAATCACACGGATTGAAATCAGCATCAAAGTCAGTGGCTGCGCTAAAGCTAGCTGAGGTTTGCCAACAAATAGAACATCTTGCAAACAATAGTAGTGTTGATGATCAATTAATTAAAGACCTCACGTTCAACTTTGAGCAGGTCATGACTCAGTTAAGCGACTATTGTCAGCAACACGAATCACCTTCAAATTAATCATGTAATAGTTACATATAATAAGGTTAATCATGTCTTATGAGCCAATATGGTAGTTCATAGGGATTTGCGGGTTGCCATAAATGAAGATTAAGGGGATGGATGTGATTAATTATGCTGTGTTAATTGTGCCATCCATGGCACAGAAGATGTGTTTATGAGGCGAAATCAATCGATACTGTCTAAAACTCGACTATCACCCTCACTTGATCACGATAAACACCAGGTAGCGGGAACCTATCTTCAACCAATGTTTCTACCAAAAATTGAAATGCCTGGTTATTACCAATCCCAATACCTGCAACACTGGCTGATAAATCTGGACCAATTAAGGTGTTTCCGTCGGTTGTGGTGATTTTATAGGCGATGGTGTCGGTGTTAAAGGCCATGTTCCTTTGGCCGGCATTAAAGTTATCGCCGCCATCGACATAATATTGATAGCTTAATTGCTTAGTACAATTGATGTCTAAAGGCAATATGGCACTGTGAGCCGCACCTAGGTAAGACACTGTACCGAGTGAGACATCTGAAGTTTGTACGCTGCAACTTTCTGTCACGGTAAGTTGCACATTAATCATCACGGTAGCACTGCCATTGTCGCGACCTAAACAGATACCTAATAAACCAATACCTGAACAATAATCCCATTGCCATAGCACTGAGATGGTGTCGTTATAGGTACCCACACCAACATTCGCGGTACCTGTAGACAGGTATATAGGAATGGTGCCATCGTCGCCAAATAGGCCCAGTAAATCCAATAGATTGAAAGAGCCAAAACTGACAGTTTCGTTAAGGGTAAATGGGTCGGTACGTTCTGGCGCGGTATAAAGTGTATAAGGCACTGCATCACCATTTGCCGCGGTTAACTGAAAATTGGCACCCACTAACGTGGCATCAATTTCGTTAAAATCTAATAGATTAACAAACCCAGAGCAACCAAAGTCTGAGCTAAATGACGTTTGTACAATACCGGTTGAGATTGCCGCAGAACTAAACGTGCCTAAGTTTTGATTACTGTTACCGCCCACGACACAGTCTGCGTAAACATGTTGGCTTGTGAACACCATGACGGCTGTACAACACAGTTTGCTTATTATGTTCATACTGTTTCTCCTTTCCTTTGCTGTGTAATGTCACTTGTGCGTTGTTTATGCATTAAATATCGTTGTGGTGGTGCTTGTTGGAGCTTGGAGTGATGATGTTTCAAACGATGAATATTGGCGTAATACCGCTGCCGCGGCTTGTGCCGGTTGGGCGCGTTCGGCATGAACACCATAGAGACAATGCTTTTACTTAAAGTGTTAACGGCATACGTGTTGCTCTTTGCTATTAACACTTGGTTTGTGCGATTAATGTCAATATCTGCAATCGTTGCTTGATTAAACCATTGGTTGTTTGCGGTTAGCTTAACGGCCTCTGAAGCAGATGATTGTGGAACTGTTGATTTAGGAGCGATGGTTTTAAGAGCCATCATGTTATGCGACGTCGTTTTAGCCTCTTCCGTGTTTTGATTCTCTGCGATGGTGGTATAAAGCATGACTTTCTGCTCTTCAATCCACGTGTTTTCATCAATCCGTTTGTTTTCAAAAAGCCATTGGCCAGTATTGGTGACAAATTGCTGTGCCATTACGATAAAGCCATCGTTATCAGTTTGGTCCATCTCAACGCTAGCAACTCCATTTTCGCTTAACGCTATCTCCCGTTTTTGAGCGGTTAACGTGAGCTGTGAAGCTATGTGTTGCACTGTGGTAGTGATGAACCTCTGGCCTATGCTGCGCTGACGTTGCTCGCTGATAAAAGCTTGAGCGTTAACGCTGGCTTGAGTGCTAATAGCTGCCTGGGTACTTACTGCAGCCTCAGCACTTGCTGTTGCTTGAACACTAACGGTTGTTTGAGCACTAACACTCGCTTGAGTACTAACGGTTGCTTGAATATTCACAGAAGTTTGAGTATCTACAACGGCTTGAGTCTCAATGGTTGCCTCAGCACTGACAGACACCTGAGTGTTAACCGAGGTTTGTGTTGCATGTTCTTCTACATGAGTTTGCACATCTGCATGAACTTGCTCGTCGATATGAGTTGACTCAATATCAATCGCAACCGTGTTGATGACCTCCAGTGTTTTAGGCGTTGAGTCAGGATTGGCTTCTGGCGATGTAACATTAACCATGCTGTCTGATTGTTGGCATACCAATGGCCCAATGATGGCTTTTTGATGATTGATTTGGGTATAACTAAACTCGACTGAACATTGTTTATTATCCCACTGCAATACCATTTGATTTTCCGCTTGTAGTGCTTGCGGATAAACTTCACCGTGATGCGCCACTGTTTGTGGTTGATCATCACTGTTAATGATGGCACTGGCGCCAGCAGGAATAGGATTACCTTTGCTGTCGTTAACAATCACAGTTGCAATGAACTGTTTAGGTTCACAAGTAATTGGGCCAATGACCGGCGTTTGCTCATCAGTTTTACGATAAGTAAATTCAGCAGAACATTGTTGATCAGCCCAGTTAAGGGTCACGATGTTTTGCGCTGTGAGCGATGATAATGACAACTGACCATTTTTACCGACAACTTGTGGTTCAAGTTGATCATTAATAATGGCTAAGGTTCCTGCTGGTACAGGCTGGCCTTGTTGATCATTAATCATGACAAGTGCATTAGCAATCTCAGGCGCACATACCAATGGGCCAATAACAGGAATGTCATCTTGTTGCTTGCTGTAGGCAAACTCAAGTACACACTGCTTACCGTCCCATATAAGGGTTAAGGTGTTGTTGTCTTGTAGCTTTTCAAGATATAACTCACCGTCCCAGCCGACAAAGTCACCATTTTGCTCACCATTTAGGGTCGCTAATGCCCCGACGGGAATAGGCTGACCTTGCTCGTCGTTTACAATCACAATGGCAGCTTTGGTTTGATACAGTTCAAAGTCGACATCTACACCGTGGCTTTCTGCAGCCATCACTTGTATTTGATCGTTGACCACGTTGGTGTCTAACGGTAATGATTTGGTATTAATACTGATATTGACGGGGTTATATGATGCAAGCCCAGTCACCAGTAACATGCCGTCATCGTCTGACTCACCCACTTCCTGGTTTTCAATTAATACCGGCACATCTGCAATACCGCCCGTTGATACCACGGCAAACGTATCGGCGACGCGATTACCTAACAAGAAACGACTTTTAGACCAAATTAACGACCCCGAGGCCTGGCCCCAATGGCCACTTGAACCACCACGATTATAGTAACCGCCGGTTAATTCAACTTTGTCACCTCTCCAGCTACCGTTAGCTGAAAAGTCACTGGTACCGACAACATTACTCACGTTGCCTCTAAAGCCACGATTACCATTACGAGCAAATGAAGCTGACGCTACGGTACGGTCTTCGCCTTTATTGTCACGGACATGGCTGACACTAGCACGTGAACGAGTGCCAAATGGGATCGAAAAATTTAAGCCAACGCTCACATCGTCGCGATCGGGATCCCAATTAACACTGGCTGAAATAGAAGCGGTGTCGATTGACTGGTTATAAAAAGCAGATACCAAGCGACGATTGTCGTCATCGAACTTAGTGATATCAAAATAACCCACACCAACAGAAACGCCATTATCAAATGAGTATGCGGCATTAGCTTGCACTTCACGTTCGATTTGCGACACAAATTGGGTTGAGCCAGTGTCACGATAACCTTGTTGCTGTTGCTTAACTTGGGCAGAAAAACCCCAGTTATTGGCTTGAAAACGATAACCCGCGAGGCCTAACCAACCGCTGTTATTACTGTCTTGACCATGAGCGGCCGCAAACGAAAATACCCCCAGATTACCCAGGGTAAAATCGGTGCCTACACCTACGTTGTACACATCTTTGCTCAGTTCGGCATGCGAAGACACCGACATGTTGTCGGTTAAGCCGTAACGTACATCGGCAATGGCGGTGAGATCTGAGTCATAGTCAAATGAGTCAAGACCAAAACCTTGTCTTAGTACCCCTAGGTTAAGGTCGTAATCGTATACGCCTTGCTTAAGCAGCTCTGGCGCAACATAAAATTGTAAATCTCGGCTAACCGCCTGGCCATTAATGTCAGTGGTGACAATACTAGCACTGGCGAAACCATTCACCGTGGGTTCGCTGTCTAAAATAAAGTTACCGGGTTCTACATTGCCTGAATACATTTTGTAATTATTAACAAACACTTCAACATCTGACGGCAACACAGCACTCCCGATAAATTCAGGATATGGGTAACTTACATATTGTGGATCTAGCTCAAAACGACGCGACAGTTTAATCCCGCCCATTCTGACTTGACGAGCCCAAGGATTACCGCCACTGATCATGTCACCGACACGCCAGTAACGCATATTTTCTTCGTCGTTATATTGCCAAAAACTGTCGTAGCGGATCATCCCTTCATCAACGGTGCTGTTATCGCTTCCGCCGAGCTCTTTACGGTAATTTGCCGTGGTTTCGAATACGCCCCAGTCGCCAAATGCACGCCATTGTTGCAGTAAATCAACGGTGGTTGTGCCAGATTGGTAATCACGATAATACATATCGTAATTCACCAGGGCACCGCTTGAGCGCGTAATAGGAATGGAGGTTCTTTTTTTACTGTTAATCACCTGGGCAGGAAATAAATCGATGTCAGCGGTAAGATAAAGGCGTTGAGTTTCGTAGCTATAAACACACGATACGGCTTGTAAATTACAGTAGTCAACACGACCACTTAAGCCACTGGCATACTCAGCTAATGATGATTCGCCTAGTACGTCTTCGGTGCTCCAAAAATGATTTTGGATATGATTAAACTCAATAAGTTGATTAACCTGGACGCCATTAAGGTACACGTCTAAATATAAGATTTCAGCAGAAACTGCGCTGGTGTAGGTGCTTGCAGCGACTAAGATAACTTTGGTTAGTTTTTTCATTGTTACCTCCCATCGTGGTTAATCTCCACATCGACACCATTGATTTCTGCGAATAGTTTCGACGAAGAGGTAAGCGCAACGGGCGACACATTAAACGCTGCCTGACTGTTGGCTTGGACATAGCCAAGTAAGCCACCAAATACAACGCTCTCTTTGTCGCTGCCGTTGGTGTAACGAACTTTAGATATTCTGGCGTGGCCGTTTGCCTGGTTATTAAAGGCCAACTGATTGGATTGCTTGTTGTACGAATAGGTTAACGCGCGGTTCCAGATACTGGTTAATTGGTCAAAATTTTCAGTACGGGCGACCGATAAGTCTGGGCCGCCAATAAACAACGGTAAGGCATAACGAACTTGCAGTAATAACCCTTGATCTGAAGTGTTTTGCATATCTGGAATTTCATCTAAAAACACTCGATACAAACGTTCGTTGTTAATATCACTTGCAGGGCCAGTGTTAACAATTCTCACCACTTGCTGTTTACCCGGTAAAATATTGAGTGATGACGGACTCACCACCACTTTGGGTTTATCTAGCGTACTGTTGTGGGCGTCCCATTGACGCACACGCACTTGAATTTTCATTGCGGTATTGCTGTTGTTTTGCAATTTGAGTAGTGCTGCCTTTTCACCTGGGGCAATATCAATATTCACTGGTGAAATCAATAACTCAGCGGCAGTAAGGTTGAGAGGATTCATGACTAATGCGCCGGCGACTATCATCGATGCTAAATGCTTCATTTTTGTTTCTCCTTAAAAAATAAGTACAACCTCTACGCTGTCTTGGTAGTTCCCGGTAGAGGGAGTCACTGCTTGAGGCGAAATAGCGGCGTATATCGGCAGCCATTCAAATAATCCACTGGCGTTACCGCTGACGGCATTAGTGCTGTCCCATATTTGCGCACGTCCAGGGTCTTGAAATAATTGATATGGCACGGTTTCTCCGGTCACGTTATTGAGTAGCAGACGGTTGCTACTGTCGGTGCCGTTTAACCCGTTGCCGAGTTCAATTCTGTAACTTAAATTAGGGGAGCATCTAAAGCCGATAGAACCACTTCCGGGTGTAGATGTGGCTTGTGCTCCATATGTTAAACTGCTCAGTTCACCAAAATTAATCGCACCAAACGCCGTTGCACCGCTGCCGTTGTCTAACACACAGCCTTGTTCAATCTGTATGCTAATTTCGCTAATATCTTGAGCTTGTTCAGCGATGACAATCAGCGGGGTCATACTGAGTAGTGCGATTAATGTTTTGGTCATCATTGTTTCATCCTCGTTTGATGAAGAATGCGGCGTCATTTACTGAGTAAAAATGACGCCCTGCAGGTTGCTTACCACGAGATAGTCATGCGCACTGTATCTAAGTAGTTACCTGCTGCCGGTGTGGTTTGTCCTGCTAATACACGACCATAAATAGTTAATGGTTGTATTGCGCCGGTTCCGGTTAAGGCTTGTGACTGTGGACCTTCACCCCAACGCACCGAACGGGCTGCATCTTGATAAAGTTCATAGTTCACAAAATCTAAACCACCGCGAGATACACGACGTTGACCGGCCTGCGGGTTTGAACCATCATCAAGCGCGACGCTGTACGCTAAGCTGGTGTTACACGTCAGCTCAATACTGCCTGCACCTGCTGCACCTGCCGATTCAGCATCAATAAACAGGTCTAAGTTGCTTTGCTCGCCAAAATCGACTGAACCAAATTTATTAATACCAGCACCGGCATCTGCAGTACCGTTTACGGCACAGCCTTCACCAATAACGAGTGATACATCAACATCACCACGTATTTCACTTGCAAATGATGGGCTCATAGCTACAGAAGAAGATAATAATGCTGCGATTGCGATATGTAGTTTTTTCATATGTCACCTCGGTGTTGTTTTAAATTAAGAGTTATTTGGAACTCGATTAAGATATTGCAGGTAGGATGCCAACTCTCAACAAAAAATTAAGACATTGTTTTATATGGCTTTAAATTAATTAATGGTTTTCACCTGTGCTTTACTACTCTGGTAGGTTTGCAAAATGCAACGCTGTATTCGCAATTTGCAAATGATGAGCAATTTGCGATGGCTTGATTGTTAAACCGCGACGAATTCATCACCGCACTCATTACGGCACTCATTACTGCACTCATGACTGCAATATGATCAGAAATCGAGGTGAGCGTTCAGGTATTTGGGATGAACTAGGGTTAAGCCGATATGAAAATGGACGTTTGCTTAGATAGCATTTGCGTAATGATGGGTAGAATTGTTGAGTATTTAAGTGGTTAGGTTGATATAAGTAAAACTTAAAAAAAGGCATAAGGGGAATTTGATGAACGATAAGTGTGGCTAACATAAAGTCATGCAATAATGATTTTAATCTGTTGCTGGCATAGAATGATTCGACAGATGACCATGATGTTAGGTTTTGTCAGATACCATTTACTGGCTTTGACAATATATCATCATGGCTCATCTATTCATTAAATTGCTGCTGAATAAACGCAAGTTCTTCGTCAGCCAATGGCGCAGCATTATCATCGTTAGAACAGTCTGCAATATCGAGATGATCAATTTTATGCTGCACATGACTCGGTGTTGATTCTTTAGACAAACAGGTTAATACATCGCGGCAAAACTCAAGCATATGCAGCTCCGACACCTGTAATGGCCGACATGTACAAGCTAATAATGATTGGGTGTCCCCCTTTAACTGGGTGAGTAATTGATTTGATTTATCCTCATTATGCGCCGCAATGACAGATAACGATGCTAAGTACATTTGTTGTAAGGTTTGCTCATGTAAATGCTGCATAATCACTACCTCTATAATCCATTGTTAATACCTTCACCGTCTGGCGCGACATAAATCCAGCTATCTTCGTTATTGATACTCGGTAAATTAACCTTAAATGGCGCGGTAAAACGCTGTAATACGTTTTGATTATCGTTAAATGGATCAACCACTTGCTCAGCACTGAGCAAATTAATATCGGCGACACAATTGAGTGTCCCTTGTTGTATGCCCAAACTTGCAAGTAAGTTTGAGACCAAAGGATTGTCGATTAAATTAACATTTAGCAGATCAAAAGCTGTGGCTAATGCAATATAGGTGACAGAGCTAGTGAGATCGTTGTTTTCGTCCAATCGAGTGCCAATAGGACAACATACCTCGCCTAACGTGACATCGACATTAGGCACTAAACCGGTTAACGATAACGTACTAAAAACAGTATTGATGAGTGGTTCTATCGCTGAGCGATTTCTGTCTAACGTGTCCCCTTGTGCCTCGGTACCTGCAGGGCATTGATCGCACACAGGGTTATCAATTGTGGGACCGATATTAATGATCGATGACCCCGACTCTACTCCCACCAGGCAACTTACATCGGCTTCGGCTTGCTCTACACTAAATGACTCGCATGGCATACCTGAGACCACTTTTTGCGATAAATAGCGTGACTCAATTTCGCTGATATTCACCGGGCATTGCTGCGGTGTTGAACGAAATAAATACCCAGTCACAGTATTGTTTGCGCGGCCAATAGCATAATTAGGACCACCTTGAAGCGCATGAAAATAACTCACTGCCCCGGTACCATTAATGCCATCCACTCCGACACTGTCTGATGTTTCATCACTGATGCCTTTAATGCATGGGTTACCTGTACAATTAGGCGCGTCGTAATACACTGGCTCTCTTGAGGTAAATCGGTCATCTCTTACACCTAACAAAGCCCTAAAATTTTGATGTGCTGGATCGGGCGCTAATGGCGCGACGCTATTATCCACAAATGGAATAATCGGCGTTTCATGCTCGTTTAAACTGAGCATTTTACCTAATTTAATGCCATTACTGTCTGACACCGTAATGGTGCGGTCTTGCTGGGTAACATGTTGTTTTACGAGTGCATTTCTGACAGCGGAGATCCCAACAAAACTGCCAATAATTAAAATAGTGGTAATTAAAATCAGCTCTATGGTTAATACAAACCCAGCTTGGCGATGATGAGCCGTTAACGTTGCATGATTCATGTTGCCCTGCCTTATATTAGATCGCCTAATACGGTTAATAAGTCGATGAATTGAATCGCTGCCGGGAAAAAGACCAAGACTAAAAACATTGGAAAACACACTAATAGCATTGGCAATAATAACTCTAACGATTTGCGGTTAATTTTGGCATTCACAATCTGTTGACGTTGCTGCTGTATTGAACTTAATTGCGACTGCAAACAATTGACCAGTGGTGAGCCTATTTGCAGGCCAATATGAATAATGGCGGCCAGTTTTGTTAAGTTTTGCACTCCCGTTCGGCTAGCAAGATCTTCAAATGCCCTTTCACGATCTCGTCCAGACTCGATTTCTAACGACAACAATAATAGTTCGTCGGCCAAGGGATGATGTTTGGCTAATCCATACTCTGCAGACAATCTAAATGCCTGGCTTAATGCGGTACCCGATTTTAAATACACGATGAGGAGGCTGATAAAAAACTCTAACGAGTGATTAATGCGCTGTTTTCTCACCTGGCGTTTCAACAACAACCAAATATCGAGGCCTAAAAATGCGCTTATCGTCATGCCTACTTTTGCCCATAGACTGACCTGAGACATAAACTCAAACAACATCATAATAGTGACAAACACTAAACTGATCTTAATCGACCAGTACAACATGCGATTACGTAACACTGACAAGCCCGCCTGACGAATGAGCGTGGCGGGATAAATTCGCTCTAACGGCACAATTTCACTTAACGTGGTGATGTCTTTATCATCCACTCGAGTATTATGAAAAAGATAAAATAACCAGGTGGTTGCGATTAACAGCAACCCTAAAATAATGTCTGCATACAGTGAAATATTCATACATTGGCCTTTAATACTTTACGTAACCAAAAGAACCCAACGATCTGGAGAAATAATGCCGTGCTTAAAAAGTTAGCACCATTGGGATGCTCAAGTAATGGAGTAAACCATTGCTGTTCCTGCGACATAAATAACGGGATAAGTGCATAAGGCATTAGCCCACAAAAAATAGCAGCGTAGCGCGTGGCTGACATTTGGCTATTAATATATTGATATTGCTCAATACGTTGGCGCATTAATTGACTCACGGCTTGGAGCATTGCACTAAAATCGCTACCGGTTTGATGTCTCGCGACTAATGCTTGGGCAAACAAACGGGTTCCCTCGGTGTTGTAACGACTCACTAATCGATGCACAGCTTGGCTAGCATCGTAACCAGACGACAAACGGGTAACGACTTCGGTTAATTCGGTTTTTAACGGCCCTTTGGCTAAATTGGCGGCCGTTGAAATGGCTTGCAGTGGTGATAAGCCTGCTTGTAATGATGAATGCATGGTGTCCATGGCATCGACTAATTCCGTTTCCACTTTTTTAGTACGCCAGGTCACTAAGTCATCAAGTAAAAAATAGCTGCTCAGCATAATGGCAATCGCCATTATAATCGCGATACCTTGCTGCTTCGGAAAGGCATAATTGATGGCGACATAGGTGCAAGCAGACAAGCTAATGATGCCAAATATCACGCTAATGGGTGCCAGATTAATATCTAACAATCGTAACTTTTGCTGAAAGCCGGATGCACTTTTTGTCGATGTCGAAGACCAGGCATTGTTAAGTTCACTGTCTTGCCACCATTCTTTGGCGCAAATTAACATCACGATAATCAGCACCATAAGAATAAGCCATTCATACCAAGGCATAGTCAACTCCTGTGAACAGTTGGTTTAATGCAGTGACATCAAATCCCTTTGCCGCGATAGCTTCACTTAAATGACAATACTCAGCGCAACATACATGTTCGCCCACGATACGGTTACTGGCATGTTCGGTGTTGTGCTTAAACTCAAATAACGGCCTAACCTGGGTGTTCTGTTCGCTTTGTACCACTTCGCAGACACTCACCACTCGACGACTACCGTCGTTAAAGCGTCTCACTTGCACGATGACCTGAATGGATGAGTTGATCATTTGGTCAATGGTGTCGCGGCTAATTGACGCCTCTTCCATTTGAGCAAGTGAGCGCAATCGATTAATCACATCTTTAGGATTATTGGCGTGCACTGTGGTTAAGCTGCCATCGTGACCACAGTTCATAGCCTGTAACATGTCAAACACCTCGCCGCCTCTTACTTCACCGACAATAATGCGATCGGCACGCATTCTTAGGGCGGTTTTCACTAACGCGCGTAATGACACTTCGCCATTGCCTTCACCATTGGTGCTACGGCTTTCAAGGGGGATGACGTGTGGATGTTGTAATTGCAATTCGGCTGTTTCTTCAATGGTAATCACCCGTTCACGGCGAGGAATAAAACCAGAGATAACATTCAATAAACTGGTTTTACCTGCACCGGCGCTACCGGCTATGACGATATTCACGCCCGCAATTACAGCCTTTTCAAGAAACTGCAAAATGTCATTACTGATAAATCGGCTGCTGACGAGTGTTTCTGCACTAATCGTTTCGTGATGAAAACGGCGGATAGATACCACCGCACCAATGTTAGATAATGGCGGAATAACCGCATGTAAACGACTTCCGTCAGCCAGCATGGCATCAACCATAGGGTTATTGGCATCTAATTGACGGCCTTGCGCACTGACGATGCGTTCAAGAAATCGTCTTAAGTGTGATTCACTGTCAAAGGTATGCGGGGTTTGTTGTAATACACCATGACGTTCAACCCAAATGGAAAAAGGGCCGTTAATTAAGATGTCGGTGACAGCATTATCGAGCATGAGCTCTGAAATAGGGCCTAAGCCTTGCAGTTCTTCCATGACTTGTTGGATCAACAGACTTTTGTCTGCTGTGTTCATGGGTTGTTGCTGTTGACCAGGTAGCGTTTCAATAAGCTCATGTAATTGCTTTTTAAGCTGTGCGGGCTGTTTTAAATGAAGTGAGTCATCGTTTTCCATATCATCAATTAAGCTGTTATGGAGCAGCTGCTTAAGACGACGCATTTCGTCATTAGGCATCGACATCACATTGTGTGCTGTTGGAGTAAAAATGTTTTGGGCTGAATTAAACATACCTCACCTCCTACGTGTTGTATTAATACGCTTTATTCACGCGCTATGCTGACAGTTTTACGACGATTACCGCTATGAATAATCACCTCTCGATGGGTTTTAGCCATCCCTAATAATGGTTGGGTACCATTGGCAATATCGTAAGCGCTATGAAGCACAATAGTGACAATGTCGTTAGCCCCAATGCTGGCCAGTGGATACACATCGGCTGGTCTTACGGCCATAACGAGAGCGGTTTTACCTGTCGTCGCTTTGGTGTTTGTTGCATTAAGACTTTCTATTTTACTGCCGCTATTAGCGATACTTTTGCTTTGCGGTTTGAGTAGGCCAATTAATTGCACATTACGTGCAACGGTTCGCACATTAGTACGGCCTCTCACCAAAATATCGAACCTATCACCCTGGTTTAATTTAGAAAAAGGTAAACCTGATGGCGGCTGGCTCAGCGTGAATAGCACCCGGCCTTCTGGCACCGCGTATGACAAGGATTTGATCTTAGGGGTCGCTAATTCGTTGGCATAAATCGCTTCTCCGCTTTGTTTAGCGACATTGATGGTTTTACCCAACAGTAATTGTGGATTTTGGATACTCTGATCAATACCTTGTTGCTCGGTTTTTTGACGAACTAATGTCGCGGGTGTAATGACATCTCCTGCCTGTAAGTTTTGGGTTAATACCAATGCTGTTGTGGTCGTTAACCTATCGATTTGACGAATACCTAATGCCGATGCCAACACGCCAGAGGTCACGAATAGTGCGATGGCTATCGTTGTACTACCTGTGAATTTGCGTTTCATGTTGCACCTCTTCGATGTGTTGTTAATCTAATTGAAGGCGCCGATTGCCTCTCACTGAGACAACCGACCAAGACTAACCATTAATTATCTAAACTGCCGTCTTCTACTGAAGGAGAAGCGCCTGCTGCACTAGGCGTATTTGAAATTGATACCGCCGCTTCACTAAAGTCGCTAGCAACAAAAGTAAATGTTGCACCGTCACCGGCGTTAACATCCACGGCATCAATAAAGCCTGAACCGCTGATCTCAGCCGTATTTTCGGCGTTAATCATGCCGTCAAATGCGTAGCTTTGATCAAGAGATCCAATGGCTTCTGCGACATCTTCAAGCTCTGCAGTGACAGAATCTCGCATTGTGGTCAGGCCGATAACTAAACCTGCTGCCATGACAGTTGATAATAAAATCAACTCTGAAGTCATAACAAAACCACCCTGCTTTTTGCTGTTTTTGATCATTGATTTAATTGATTTCATAATGTGTACCTCAAGTTATTTTCTGTCTTGTTCACATCAACGAATGGGTTGATTGTGTTAGGAGTAGAGAATCGAATTCTCTATGACTAAGAGACATGTCCCATTACTTATCTTTGCCTCTGTTTAGATAGTTGCGAAGGTCATGCCAATATCTAAAACCCATAAAACAAAATATATTACACATTAAATACAGCGGCTTAGGTGTTTCTTAAGTAAGTTAAGATGTAATGGGATAATATGAGTATTAAGTAATAGCAAATTTGAACAGCACAATGATTTGCAAAATGCGAAACCTGGGATGTGGGTTTGCAATATGCTTAATTACCCATAAAAAAAGCTTCCAGATGGAAGCTTTTAGGTTGTAACACTGCACTTAAATTCTGCTGTAAGCGACTCGACATTCTGGATGATCACTTAAGTACAGCAAGCGAGATAAACTCTGTCGATGATCGGGCAAGGAATCCAATGTATCGGCATAAAAGTGACAAGCCTGGGCCCAATGAGACTGAGCTTCGTGTATTAGCCCTAGGTGATAATTGGTTCGCCATACTGGCGCGCCTAATCTGTCGGCGGTAGCAATCACCGCTTCTGCCTTTTTATATCGGCCCTCTAAATAATATGTGGCTGCCAGTGTTGCGTGTAACTCAGGATGATCGGGTTGTAATTGCACCTGACGCTCTAAAACGGTTCTAGCGAGATTAATGTTGCCCTCTTGCATGGCAATTTGGCTGCGTAAAATAGCGACTTCAGACATCGGGTTTTGTTGTGACAATAGACGGTCTAACACCATTTGGCTGTCTATTTTCTGGCCCACCTGGTGATACACAATGGCAGACGTAAATCCGATTTTTTGATGCTGTGGGTAGCTCATCGATAACGCGCCTAAGTCATTGGCCAGTCGTCCACAATCACTCACCGCACCTTGATAGCCTTGGCAATGAATCCCATATGATGCCTTCACATTGTATTTTGACAATAAGGTATCTAATTGATCATCAGGTTGATATACCTGTTTAGTGTTATTGGTGTTAGTACATGCACTGCTGGCTAACGCAAGCATACAAAGACCACCAATATGCAAATAAGATAATGTTTTCATTAGTTAATCCTCTATTGTGATTCGTATTGCATGCTTTGCAGCATTTCTGTTGAAGACTGAAACTGCCATAAAGCCACATCATGGCGCGGTTCACGTACTAACGTTGGCGTGACAATAATAATCAGTTCGCGTGAGGTGTCAGCCTCTTGCGATGATTCTGTTAATTTGCCTAATAAAGGCACATCGTTAATACCTGGCACAAAGTCACGTGAGTCACTGATATCACGGCTCACTAATCCCCCAATAATTAAGGGTTGTCCATCACGCAAACGGGTACTGGTGGTTAGGTTTCTTACATTAAATGCACTGGTGGTTAATGATGACCCTGTACTCGATGAAATTTGCTGAGTTAATAAGGTATCGGGCGTTGAAATACTCGGGCTTAAATCCAGGGTGATCAGATCGTTTTCATCAACCATGGCGCGCACGCCAAGTTCAATACCAAACGACTTAAACTCTGTACCGCTAAATACCCCTTGGCTATTGCCGCCAGTATCACCACTGCTGATGCCATTGGGTGAAAATGATGTCGGTACCGGCACTTCACCGCCAGCGCGAAATACCGCTTTTTCGCCGGCTAATACGGTTAAATTAGGACGCGAAAGTGTTCGAGATATCCCGTCTTTTTCAAGTAATGAAAACAGTAAATCAAATGCCACCTCACTGCCGCCAACTTGAAAGTTGTTAACTAAGGCGCCGCCTAATACTTGCAGTGCATTCTCAACCTGACCTGAGCCTAATGCCTGGTTAGTCGCACCTTCGAGGCCAAAGTTACCGCCCGACTTATTGTAACCATTGGTGATTAATGAAAAGTCAGGGCGCCATTGGGTTAAGCTGCGGCGATTGACTTCGTACATTTGGATGGCCACACGTACTTGCGGTAAATCGCGTACCTCAATGGTGGAAAGTAATCTGCCGTTGGCCATCGACAATAGTTTCGCGCGGGCAATATTTGATTGAACGTTATTACCAGTCGAACTTGACGTAGAGTTGCTGGTTGTCGATCCCGCTCTACTGCTTTGCTGGCCTGAGTTGATCAGTCCGCCAGACTCATTGGCAATCACGGTAATATCATTACTGCCGCTATCTAATTTACCGGTCACAGTATTGACTCTATCGCCAGTAAATAATCGTGCCGCCAGGTTCAACACTCTGACTAAATCCACCTGGGTTTCAACCTGGCCGCTAAGCAATAAGGTGTCGGCCTGATCGTTAGGCAAATCGCCTTTTTGAATGCGACTGACATTCACTGATTGCCCCCCTAATTGATTAATCGCCTTTTTAACTTTTTCAGCAATGTTCATCGGCAATAAATCTACCTGGATTAAATTGATGATGGCCGCATTACTTTTGGTTAACCCGGGGGATTTACGTTGTTGTAATGATGGTAAACGAATATTTTGGCTTAACCCAGCGAGTAGATCGTTTGATGATTTAACCACTAAGTTATTGTCTATTGACTGATTATTACCTGCATCTAAATAATGACGTGCAGCTGATTCTGCTGCCATTTTGTATCTAACGGTAGGGACTCGGCCGCGTAATACCAGTGCTGCTCTGTCTGGCGCTAAGGTTAAACGCACTTTGGGATGAATATCATGCAGTGCCTGGCGTAATACGCTCAAATCTTCCGTAACACTAAATAAAAACGTTTCAGAAGAATCATCGGTATACCAGACAATGAGACTGGTTCGACCGACTTTTTTAGCCAGTGCCAACACTTCATTTTTGTCTAACACTTCAACCTGCATTATGGCATCTTGGCCAATGGCGACTCTTGAAATGCTTTTTTTAAACACTAAACGGGAGTGAGTCCACTGTACCATTTCGCGAATTTTATCAGACTGACGACCGTCTGCCGTTTCGATAAAATCCAGGCCATTGGTCGCGGCTGATACGGTTCCACTCAATAACAATAACCACATTGAGGTTGCACAAAGAATATTTTTCATCGCTCACTCCTATCATGTATCGCGTCATTTAAGACTATGCCATGATGAATGCAGGAAACCGGCCAAAAATAATTAATACCTTAAAACAAATAGTTAACTTAATTTCATAGTTATTCTTCGATTTAACACAGAATAAAATTCAAGTTGATTCGCATTTTGCAAAGCAATCTAGGAATGAGAAAACAAACTTTATAATTCAAATAATTTCACTGATAAATACTCACATTTATGTTTTCATTACTCGCAAAAAAATCACCCTAAGGTGATTTTATCAATACAGAAACATAGCGATTTTACGGACAGATGATTTCCCAGGTTAATTTTCAGCCCAGCTTTTCATTTTACGGTATATCGTCGATGCACTTATGCCAAGATATGCGGCAGCTAAAGGGATATTACCGCCACACTGACTTATGGCATCCTCAATGGCATTTTTTTCGACTATCCACAGATGAATAATGTTATGCGAGGTCGTGTTTTGAGCCGGTACCGCATGAGTTGTTTTGTTAATATCAGTATCGATATCGGCAGTTGCAGAACGTTGAGAGGTGAAACGGCCTTGCAATACAGGTTGAGATTGATTATCTGGACTATGATCAAAATTACTCGGCAACATGTCTTGCTGCACACTTTGACCATCATAAATGACTACAATGTTCTCAACCACATTTTGCAATTCACGGATGTTACCAGGCCAATCATATTGCATAAATATTTGCTTTACTTCGTCACTGAAGTTTTCAAATTGTTTATTATTTTCAGTCGCTTTCGTCTTTAAAAAATTGTTCGCTAATAATAAGATATCCTCACCGCGCTCACGCAGTGGTGGCAGGACCACAGGGATAACATTAAGTCGATAATATAAATCTTCACGAAAGCGCCCTTTACCGACTTCTTCTGCAGGATTACGGTTGGTTGCACACACTATGCGCACATCACTTTGTAATACTTCGCTACTGCCTACTTTACAAAACGTCCCCGTTTGTAAAAAACGTAATAATTTGGCTTGCAGGTTTAATTGCATTTCGCAAATTTCATCTAAAAACAACGTGCCACCATTAGCCACTTCAACAGCACCTTTACGATCGGTTAATGCCCCACTAAATGCACCTTTTACATGGCCAAAAAACTCAGACTCAAATAATTCTGCAGGAATAGCGGCACAGTTAATGGCAATAAAAGGACCTTGCTCGCGCGCGCTGGCTTGATGAAGCCCAAGGGCACACACCTCTTTACCTGTACCACTTTCGCCGGTAACAAACACACTGGCTTTACTGCGCGCCGCACTCTCGAGTAAACGGAACACAGTGTGCATTGATAATGATTCACCAATAAAATTGATTCTATCAAGCGAGGTGGCTGCTGGCTCAACTTCAACGGTTTTTAAATCTTGATTTTGTTGTTTTATTGCATTGGTAACAGAGGTAATAAGACGCTCTGAGGTAAACGGTTTTTCGATAAAGTCGTAACCGCCAAGGCGCATAGCGTCTACGGCAACATCAATTGAACTATTAGAAGTAATAATAATAACTTTAGCAGCAACCTCTTGTTTATTGACATATTTAAGCACTTCTAATCCGCTAATGTCAGGTAAGCATACATCTTGTACGAGTACCGCTGGCATTTTTTCTTTTATCGCCACTAAAGCCGAATAACCATCGACAAAGTGTTGAGTGTCAAAGCCGGCTTTTTGCAGCTGACTGCAATACAAGGCACCACTTGATAAACTGTCTTCTACTACGTATACCAGCGGTTTATGAGTTGTATTCATGGCCGACTCCCTACTCTGCTATCGAGTTTATGTGTGCTTTATATTGAGTTAATGTCTCGTTAATGATGCCTATTAACTGTTGAGTTTGCGCAATGTATGGTTGATTGGATTTGAGTTGATATACCAATGCAGCACTCGCCGATAAACGATCTGCACCATATAACGCGGCCGTATTTTTGAGGATATGAGTGGCATTATTGATGTCTTGAAACTGATGTTGCTCCGCGGCAGTGTGCAATTTAGCATGCAATTCGGTTAATTCTTGTTCGAACAGACTCAAAAGATGTTGATAAGTATCTGAGCCTAAATCGGCTTCTAACGTATTGAGCGTGCTGAGCTGCATGATAGGACATGCGGTAATTTCTGTAGCGTTGGACATTCGTCACCTCATGTTAATCATTGCTTATGCATGCTTACTGGAGCATTTTACTTGGTCATACCAACTATGTTACTAACCTAGATAACGCAAAAGTTAAGCCAAAATGCAATACGGCTATTCAACATAAATATCAATCACTTATAACTAACATATTCGTTAATCGCCTCTGCGTATAAGGTAAAGTCGCATATTGATTTGCAATTTGCAAATCAATATGCGACTTCAGTATGTGGGTTTACTTGCTGGGATATCGCAATATGAGTTAACTCCACAGACTTAAGTTTTGTTCTAAGGTTTGAGGTTTACCCAGTAAATACCCTTGCACCACATCACAACCGAGTTGACTCAATATTTGCAGCTGACTTTCGGTTTCGACGCCTTCTGCGACAATATGCAACCCCAAACGTTGAGCCATGGCAATAACAGCGCTACATAAAGTGAAGTCATCGTTATTATCTGCAATTCCATTGACAAAGCTTCGGTCTATTTTAAGGCCATCGATATTAAATTTTCGCAACAAACTGAGTGAGGCAAAGCCTGTACCAAAATCATCAAGCCATATTTGTACATCTTCTTGTTTAAAGGCATTAAACACTTTACAAATGGTTTGAGGATCGTGAATTAGCGCAGTTTCTGTGAGTTCCAATTTAATGGCTGAGGGTGGGATGTTGAGTTCGATAATGAGTGACATAAGCTGTTCGTAGACATTGGTATGTAATAACTGCACTGGTGATACATTTAATGATAAACAAATATTCTCCATGCCTTGATTGCGCATGCGTTTTAAATCCAATAATGCTTGTTGAAATATCCAGCTACCCAATTCTAAGATTTGACCACTTTGTTCTGCACAAGGAATAAAATCACAGGGAGAAATAACCCCAAAGGTGGGCGACTCACAACGGACTAGCGATTCAAACCCTACCACTTTACCACTTTGTACTGATATGAGAGGTTGATATACCATACTAAAACAATGCTGCTTGAGTGCCTCCTCAATTACATCTGTGAGCTCATTCCAATTTGAGTTACTTGCATCTTCGTTGACTACTGTGTGTTTTTTGGCATACATACCTTGCTCCAAAACAATGATTCTAAGTGTATTAGAGAAATTGCAAGACCTGAGCCAAAAACGCCAGCAACAAACAAAAACTAAGCTATTGATTTTAATTAATTTAAAGGTATATTATTTCACGTTGGTGATGTGGGAAAATCATGTTTCGCAAGTTGCCATTCTGTTTGCATTTTGCCAATCAAAATACAAAGCAAACAGAGGGCAACTATACAAATTTAGACAGGATGTTAAGCAGAGTGATTTTATTGACAGGCTTAGAGATGTAGTCGTCCATGCCAGCTTCTAAAAATCGCTGTTTATCGCCTTCCATCGCATTGGCCGTAAACGCAATAATGGGTGTCGCAGATGATAACGAATTAGCTCGAATGTGCTTTGATGCACTCATTCCGTCCATGTTTGGCATGTAAATATCCATTAAAATGATGTCATATTGCTTTTGTTGCGCCGCACTTACGGCTTCTACGCCATCATTGACGATATCAATAGTGTAATTTAGGTGGGCAAACAGAGCCTTCATTACCAACTGGTTGGTCTTGTCATCATCGGCCAGTAAAATGCTTAAATCTTTCGCTTTTACATGTAAATTGTCGATTAATGCCTGTGAGCTCAATTTGATGGGCTTAGCCAACGGAAATGGCAAAGTGATGCATATTTGAGTACCCAATTGTTCTTCACTGTCGATATTAAGTGTTCCATGCATTAATTTAACTAGATTGTTACTGATGGCGAGACCGAGTCCTGTACCTGCATGCTGCTTTCTTGCCGAAGTATCGACTTGAGTAAAAGGCTCTAAAACATGATTTAGCATCGATTTAGGAATACCTATTCCAGTGTCGGTAATGCGGATAATCACGTTAACTTCAAGATCTGAAATCATTTCATAGCTCGCGGTTAAGCTCACTTTGCCTTGATTGGTGAACTTAATCGCATTAGAGAGTATATTCAGCACCAATTGACGAAGTCGTCCCTTATCACCAAGTAAACTTAACTCTGAGTTTGGTAATGCGATATCAAGTGTTAAGCCACTTGATTTGGCATTGGTCGACATAAGACGACCAGCGGACTCTAAAGTAGCGTTTAATTCAAAAGGTTCTGAGATAAGAATTAATTTACCCGCTTCAATTTTACTGACATCGAGTATGTCATTTAAAATCTTCAACAAACTGTTAGACGATTCGAGCATCGTTGAAAGGTAGAATTGTTGCTCAGAGCTAAGAGATTCATCATCTAACATCACATCGAGCAACCCCATAATGCCATTAAGTGGAGTGCGCACTTCGTGACTGACATTGGCCAGAAATTTAGACTTGACCAAATTGGCGGTTTCCGCTTTTTGACGCGCTTCGATTAATGCAATTTCATTGCGTTTTATGTCGGTGATGTCAATATGGAATCCAACGATTCCACCATCACGCATGGGACGTTCGACTATTTTAATCCAGCGGCCATCGGTCAGCTCAATAATCCGCTCAGGTTCGTTATGGCGAATATCGTCAACATCTAAAAACTGTGGGTCTTTAACCAGTCCTCTTACCGTATCATTGAGCCTTAATTCTTTATAACTGCTACCCTCACGCAAAATATTACTCAGCTTGGGATACATAGACATAAACTTTTCATTGTATACCGCGACGTTTTGTTGCTTATCAAAAATAATAAAACCATCGCCGAGTGCTTCAATAGCATCCCTAAATCGTCTCTCATTACGAATTTGATTAACTGATAAAATATGCAGCATTTTGCTGAGATTGGCAGGTAACCGAAGTAAGAAATACATCAATAGTGCTAAGCCCCCACCAGCCAATACAAATACGGCATAATGCCAACGAGAGTCGATTGTCGCTTCACGTTGGCTAAGCTCAGCAATTACATCAGCTTGTGCAACAATTTGCTGATTGTCTGTGTAGTACGCTAATAGCAAACTGATGACAAACACGGCACAACTGAGTGTTAACGCAACGGTTTTACGTCCCCAACGGGGTGCTTTATTAGTGATTAAACTAATCAGTCCTTGCATCAATGAGTTTTGTTTGTCGATTTCAATCTCAGCACTTTGTTGCGCAATTAATCCTTCTACAATTTTGCCAAAGTCTTGTAAATGTTGTTTATCTCGGTAACTGAAGGTTCTGGGCGTGGAATCGATAATACATAAGGTGCCAATACGGTGGCCCCCCGCAGTTTGTAATGGATAGCCGGCATAAAATCGAATGTTCGGTTTATCGGTCACCAACGGATTATCCGCAAAGCGAGGATCGCTTAAGGTGTCTTCCACCACAAAAACGTCGCTTGAATGAATAGCATGGCCGCAAAATGATTCATCTCGGCCCGTTTCGCACACATCTAGCCCTTGCTTAGATTTAAACCATTGGCGATCATCATCAATCAAACTCACTAAACAAATCGACACATTGAAATAGGCCTGTACAAACCGCGTCATGTGATCAAATTGTTCTTCTGGGGCGCTATCAAGCAAGTGTAACTGCTGTAGCGCTTTTAGCCTGTTGGCTTCATCAACCGTGTGCGTTGCCGGTTCCATATTTGCCCCTAGGAATACTTTGAATGGGTAAACTGTTTTAAGACAGTTGCTGTAAAGTGTGTTGAATTCGGTCTAATTTGCTGCGCTTAATTGTATGATTGGGATTCAAATAACGTTCGAGCAATTGATAAAGTTTGTCACGATTGATTGGCTTAGCGAGATAGTCGTTCATGCCGGCTTGAATAAAGCGTTTTTTGTCGCCATGAATGGCATTCGCCGTGACGGCAATAATCGGAGTTTGACTATATCGTTGACGACTAGAACGAATTGTTTCTGTTGCAGTGACACCGTCCATCACTGGCATTTGAATATCCATGAGTATTAAATCTGTGTTGTGTGTTGTTAAATACTCAATTGCCGCTTGCCCATGTGCTGCACAATGAGTTTGACAGCCCACTTCTGCAAGTAATTGGCTAAGCACCACTTGATTATTCATATTGTCTTCAACGATCAAGACATGTTTATCTCGGTATTGTTCAAACAACGTTGTCGTTAACCCACCATGACATGGGCTAATGAGCTCTTGGTTAACTAACGGATCATCGATTAATTCTAGCGCCCAATTAAGGTGCGACAGTTTAAAAGGCCCGCTCAATAAAATCTCATTTTGATTCTCATGGCTAAACCCACGTTCTTTCCCTTTTAAGTCAATTGTAAACAAACACACTTTTCTTTGAAGTTGCTGGTTCGAAACAGATAAGTATTCGCGACAATGACTTAATAGGTTTGGGTCGGTGAGTAAAATAATGTCGACGTTATTGGCAACTTGATCAGGTAAATCGGTACGATGTTCAAACCATGAATAAGTCAGATCATAATGTTGCAACATATTATAAACGGCAGGATTTAAACTCTGATGTTGCCCGACAACCCAACAGTGTGAGTGTTGACGATGTTGAATGATCCTCGCTTTTGAGTCACACACCTTGGGTTCAACACGTAAAGGAATTTCAACGGTAAATTGGCTGCCAACATCAAGCGTCGATTCAACGCTTATCTCTCCGTCCATCGCCTCACATATTTGGCGACAAATAGCTAAACCTAAACCACTGCCACCGTATTCACGGGTTGAAGAGGTGTCTGACTGCATAAAAGCTTCAAACATATTATCGATTTTATCTTCCGCGATACCAATACCGGTATCTTGCACCACTAGTTGCAAGGTCAATTGATCGTGATGTGTAAAGTAATCAACTTTAACCACCACTTCACCTTGATGCGTAAATTTAACGGCATTCGCTAATAGATTAATCAATATTTGCCTAATACGCGCCTTATCACCAATAATTGACAATGGTACTTTGGGCATAATATTTAGTATCACAGATAAGCTCTTTTCTAACGCGGTACCTGACACAATATCGATGGCTTCCTCTAAACATCGGTCTAATTTAAAGGGCTCATTGGCAATATTAATTTTACCCGCTTCGAAACGTGAATACGTTAGTACATCATCTAAAATGCTTAATAGCGCATCACTACTCGTACTGATCATTTCGGTAAAACGAGTTTGCTCACGCGTGAGACCGCTATCAAGTAGTATGTCTGCCGACCCTATCACCGCATTTAACGGCGTACGAATTTCATGACTGATGTTTGCCATAAAACGACTTTTTGCTTCTGACAATTGCTCTGCTTGATACTTCGCGTCTTTAAGTGCCGTTAATGCCGCGCGACTCTCAGTAATATCGGTTTGTACTGCAATAAAATGGCTAATATTACCCGTACTATCAACCACTGGGCTGGTATTGATGTTTACCCAGTATGGCTGTTTATCGCAGGTGTAATTCACAATATCAATTTGAAAGCTTTTACCCTGTTTTAGTGCTTCAGACATAGCATCGATTGATGTTTGATCGCTTTGTTCACCTTGTAATAGCAGTCCAGGTTTTTGACCCATAATATTTTTAAGTAAATATCCGGTTCGCTCCTCAAAGCTTTTATTCACCCATTCTATACAACCCGTTCTGTCGGTAATCACCACTAAGTTACGCGTGTGACTGGCAACAAGGGATAACCTTTTGACATAGTTTTGCTGATGAAGTAACTGAGCTTGAATGTCTTTATGTTGTTGAATTTCGAATAACGAGCCTATGTATCCGCTGTCACCATCTTGAACAATCCTTAACTCAAACCAATGATGTTGGCCATTTTTTAACGCTAACTGAACTTCAATAATTGCCGGTTTGGCATTATTTCTGTCTGCAAGTTTGTTTAGGCACACATCAAGCAACGCTTGCTGAGTGAATGAACTAATGAGTGTTAACAAGTTCATGTTCGCTAATGCTTCACTGCTGTAGCCTAAGCGCGTTTGCCAGGCAGGATTAGTGAAGGTAAATTCGAGCTGTTCATTGCATTCAAAAATACATTCATCTAATAATTCGAGTAACTTCTTTTGGCGTTTTTGTGTATGCGACAGTTTCTCTACAAGCGCATATTGTATTTGTACTTGCAGTTCATCATTGGATTCGTCGGCCATGGGAGTTCTCCTGGTTGATTAACGTAAGTCAGTTGAATGGCATACGGTTGCGTACAAAGGGAAAACGTCCTGGCAATAAAATGATTGTTCAAATGGCGTTCGACTAGAAGTGCAATCGTCTAAAATAGTGGTACTAAACCCCAAATCAATGGCTGAGCGACCCGTTGAATCGATGCAAATTGAGGTAACAGTGCCAGCAAGGACAACCTCTTCAACGCCAGCTTGGCGCAAGGTTTGAGCTAATTGAGTATTAGAAAACGCATTAAGACCTCGCTTACCTGGCATGACTTTAATAAAGTCGGCAAACTCTTCCAATTCTGGGATCACCTGTGCGCCATAAGAGCCTTCTTTAAATGCCCCCACTTCACTGATGATTTTTAAAATACCAACTGGATTCTTTAATTCGCTGTAATCACGAGTAAATAAAATGGGTGTATTAACGACAATGGCAAAGTCTTTTCCGTGGTTACGCAGCAGCGTTAAGGTGTTTTGCAGTACCCCTGTAATTTTTGATGACTCTTCTATGACGCTATGTAATATACCTTCTTTAGCAAAGTAATCATTTTGGTAACCAATTAGCACTAGAGCCTTTTTTGCTAGCTGTGTCATGTTGTTATCTCCATTTATTCCAGGTTCATCCATAAAAGTAGACTTAACTCTGCCATTGAATAAGAAACTGCTCTAACGCAAGTTTTGTCACTGGTTTTTCAAGGTAATGAGTAATGCCTTTATTAAATAGCTGTTGAATTTCATCGGGTTCGGTTAAGCCTGTTAATGACACTTTTGGGGTTAATCGATTAGTCCCATCTTGCGCTATAAGTTTTTCAGCAACTTGGCTGCCATATAATCCTGGCATTCTTTCATCCAGTAAAAGCAAATCAAATGGGTGTTGCTCAGCCAGTGCTAGCGCAATATTGCCATCGCTGGCTGTCGTAACTTTACAGCCCAGTTTCTCTAACATCGCTTTAGTGGCTACCAGACTTGGCATGCTGTCATCAGCCACTAAAATGCTTAATGGCTCTGGTGCGGTTTGATTATTTATCATGTTAATTATATCCGTATCATAAAAGGGCCAAAATAATGCAACATGGTTATTGTCTTGAGTCGATGCCGTTGTCATGTTGACACAACTGAGTCGGGACGTATTAGCGTCAACCGATACATAATTCACTATTTCAGGCGTCTCATCAGTTAAATCAACTAGCTCGACCTGCATAGCTTCACTGTGCGATGGGGTTTGCTGCTTTTGTGTAAAATGAAGTGGCGAGTGGCACCTAAATGCATTGAGTAAGGTGTCCATTTTGACCGATGACGTCTCCACAACCAGCAACGCTTCAGGGATGTTGATGGCTTGTGAATAGATGGCTTTTTCAGGTGTTGTGCACTTTGAAACAATCTGGGTACTGTCGTCTGCATACAGGGCTAACTCTAGGTGTTTATTGTGCTCACTGACAATCACAACAAGCTGATGTTGAGTCACAATCAACGCTTGCTGAATCAGCTCTGTGAGTTGTTGGTTAATGAGTGCTGGTTCAGCCTGATACACCACACTATAAAACCCTGTTTTATTGATTAAACAAGGTTGGATAGGTTTGTCACATTGCCCCAGCATCTTGGCCAGTACGCACTGAATAAACTCTAGTAATTCAATTCTGACGCTCATTTACACCTCCGCGGCAAACTCTCCACCACTAAAATACCATTTGTTGCTATTTGCCTTAATCGTTTACCACTAATATAAAAGCAATTAATACGCCACCCCAAAGAATGAGTGTAATACCTTAATTTAAATGCAATTTAGTTGAGAATAGAGATTTGGATGCATACTAGCACTAGTGCTTTTGCATACTGAAACGCAATATGCTTTGCATTATGCAAATCATATTGCCAATATCGCTTAACGATTTAGAAGGCTAACGAAAGGATTGTTTATCTAGGCGACTAGAGGGCAAGAAGCGATATTGGCAACGTTGACCATTGCACCAAAAATCAAATTAATTGAGTGCAGACTCTGGAGGAATCACTTTTTTAACGACACAAATAAGGCTAAAATGGCTGGTTCAGAAATATGAGGAACGGCTACCTCTTCTTTGTTGGCTGGTAACGGTTCTTGTTGACTCGTATCAGTATTAAAACAGGTCAAGTGCGATTGGTTTTCCGTATAAGTATCCTTGTAAATCATTGCATCCCATCGCTTTTAATAATTCATACTGTTCTTCGTGCTCTACCCCTTCAGCGATTGTGCCTAACCCCAGGTTGAGTGCGAGTTGGACGATGGTGCGTGCGATGGCGGCATCTTTTTGATTATTAACGATGCCATCGACAAATGACTTATCAATTTTTAAGGTGTCGATTGGAAAGTTCTTTAAATAGTTGAGTGACGAGTAACCCGTGCCAAAGTCATCAATAGCCAAAAGAACGCCGAGTTCTTTGAGTTTAAACAATAATGCAATGGCATCGTCTACGTTACTGATAATGGCGGATTCAGTAATTTCAAGTTCAAGTAAATGAGCCGGTAGCGATGTTAACAACAATGCATTGTTAACGTGGTCAACAATGTTGGCGTGATTAAATTGTAGCGCAGATAAATTAACGGCCATTCGAGTAAAATTACTGTCGGCAGCGTGGATTTTTTGGGCTTTTTTACAGGCTTCAATTAACGCCCACTCACCTATCGGAATGATTAATCCACTGCTCTCTGCCATGGCCATAAAATCAACAGGCGACAACATGCCTTTGGTGGGATGATTCCAGCGCAGTAATGCTTCGTAACCGATAACTTTACCGTTTAATGAGCTCACTTGAGGTTGGTAATGTAATTCGAGTTGATCGCCGAAGCTAATCGCTTCTCTGAGTTCGGCCTCCAGTTGCAATCTGTCCATTAATGACTTGTGCATGTCATGAGAAAAAAGCTGATAACCATTTTTACCATTATTTTTAACTTCATACATTGCTGTATCGGCGTGTTGTAGCAGTATATCGCCAGTGAGTCCGTCATCTGGATAAAACGAAATACCAATACTGGCAGAGATAAAAGTCTTTTTACCCATAATAAAATAGGGTTTAGACAACTCGTCGATAATGCGTTGAGCAATAATGGCAACACTGTCAAATGTGGTTAGTTCGGTTAATAACAGGGTAAACTCATCGCCACCTAAGCGTGCAATATGTTCATTGTCAAAGTCGACATGATTATTACCAATGCTCAGTTCATCACTGTTACGTATTGACATTTTAATGCGTTTAGCCGCTTCACAGAGTAATTCATCACCCGCTTTGTGCCCTAATGTGTCATTAATGCGTTTAAAATGATCTAAATCGATAAAGAGTAAGGCTAATTTTGTTCCATGGCGCTTTGCTAATGCGATAGCTGATTCTAATTGAACCAAAAACTTCCGTCGATTAGGCAGGTCAGTTAATGTGTCGAAATAAGCATAATAGGCAATTTCTTGTTCCGATTTTTTACGGTTAGAAATATCGTGTAACGTGCCGTTTAAACGCTGCCCGGTAAAATCATCGGTGATATCGGTTCTGTCATGTAACGTTATCACTTCACCACTACCATTTAATATTCGATATTCAATATCGTAGGACACTTTGTTTTTTAAAGCATTTTTAAGTGTTTTAGTCAAAAACTCACGATCGTCTGGATGAATAATTTCAATTAAATTAGCAAAGTCGAGTTCGCGTTCTTGCGGCTGCATTCCAATCATGCGATACACTTCGTCAGAACAATCCAATGTTTGATGCTTAAAATCCCATTCCCAAGAGCCTAAGTGGGCGATGCTTTGTGCCCTTGCCAATCGATTTTTACTTTTAGTCAGTTCTTTAATGGTTTTGTTGGCTTTTAGGACATAGTGGATCCGATGATTCAACAAAGGCCATTTTACCGGTTTAGTCATAAAATCAGTGGCACCGACATCGAAAGCTTTTTTAATGTCTTCTGGCTGGTCTAAAGCTGTCACCATAATAATGGCAACATTATCACCTTCTGGCATAGCCCGAATAGCAGAACAGCATTCAAAACCATCCATTTTATCCATAGAGACATCAAGTAAAATAAGGTCGGGCAAGTGCAAACAGAATAATTCTATAGCCTCTTCACCACTGCTGGCTTCAAGAATATGTGTCATCGACGGATTCAATGCACGGCGCATTAGCATGCGAATGACGGGATCATCATCCACAATTAAAATGACATCATGTATTACATTGTGCGTCATTGACTCAACTCCTCAATCTTTTGCATTAGCGCCTGTTGAGTTTGTTCAAATACAGTGTGAAGCGATGCTGCTAGCGGGTTAGCCTCATCTAATTGGGTATTGCGAGCCAATAACTCAATTTGACTGGCTAAACATTGTATTTTACTCGCGCCTAAATTAGCAGAACTAGACTTTAACGAATGCGCCGCTTTAAACACCTTATCGGCATTTTGCTCTGCGAGCCCCAGTGTAATATCGCTGATCAATGTCGGGGTACTGTTAATATAAATATCAATAATGGTTTTCAACAGTTCCACTGAATCATCTGGCGATATTTGCATAATGTCATTGAGAGGACCTTCGACAAAAATCTGTGGCTCATCATCGGTTGGTTTATCGTTTTGGACTAATGTCTCGACAGAGTCAAATACCCATTTTTTTAAGCAGTCACTGAGGGTTTGTCTGGTAAACGGTTTAAGTAAGGTATCTTTTGCCCCTGCAGCTCGAAACTGACGTTTTACATTAGGCTGTATATCAGCGGTTAGCGCAATAATGGGCGTGGTAAAGTTTACACCCTCAGGGCCTTGATTGGTGATGGCTTCTGTTGCCGCTATCCCATCAGCTACGGGCATATGATAATCCATAAAAATCACATCAAACTTTTTCTCACTAGCCCGCTTAATCGCCTCTTCGCCGTTATCTACGATTTCACATTCATGGCCTAAAGAGGCTAACAAGCTCTTGACCACTAATTGATTGACGACGTTATCTTCAGCGACTAGGACATGCGTTTTACGGTAAATAGCTTCGCTAATCGCATTGTTAAACAGTTCGCTCACGGGCTCAGATGAACTATCAACAGCGACAAGCGGAAGGCTAAACCAAAATACACTGCCTTTGTTAACGGTGCTTTCAACGCCATAGCGACCATTCATTAATACAATCAGTTGCTGGCAAATGGCTAAGCCTAGACCTGTGCCCCCAAACTCGCGGGTAATGGAGTTATCGGCTTGAGTAAACGGAGTAAAAATTGATTCTAGTTTAGTGTCAGAAATCCCAATACCCGTGTCATTAACAGTGAATTTGATTACGGTATCTGAGCCCTCAATATGTTCACTAACCTTAATCGTTATTCCCCCCTGGCGAGTAAACTTAATCGCATTAGAAATGAAGTTATTAATAATCTGACGGATCCGAACAGAGTCACCTAAATAGCTCAATTGCGTTAATGGTTCGATATCAACTGTAAATGTGAGGTTTTTATTGTGTGCGACAACTTGATGCGATTGACAGGTTGAATGGACTAAATCAGGAAGATTGAATTCACGTATGTCTAAATCCATTTTATTGGCATCGATTTTAGAAAAGTCTAATACCTCATTCAACAATACCAATAACGTTTGCGCTGAATCGTTAATCATATCTACAGTCTTAGTGACATCTTTATTCAAATCATAGGATTTAAGTAAATCTGAAAAACCAATAATGCCATTAAGTGGTGTTCTTATTTCATGACTCATTACTGCCAAAAATTCAGATTTAGCCAGATTGGCATTTTTGGCGATTTCTAACATTTGTTGTAACTCAAAGGTACGTTCGCTTACACGATGTTCTAATTCACGGTTAATGGTTTCTAATTGTTGGCCACGCGTGTCAACCTCAGCAATCATAACGTTAAAACTATCAGCAAGTTGTGAAAATTCATCATGAGATTTTATGCTGACTCGCTGGCTATAATCTTTGTTGTTTGAAATTTGTTCAATCACAGCTAAAAGTGTGTTCATCGGCTTAGTAAATAACGACTGCAACCAAAACATCACCAATAAACTGGCAAAAAAAGCCGACACACTGGCTGAAGCCACTAACAATAAGTAATCATCAAGCTGTTTTGATAAAGTATTCATATTGTCGGTAATGCGAAGCATGCCGACAAACTCACCTTCGGAGAGTATTGGTGTATACGAATGTACAGCACCATGGCTAAACGTAATGTGTTTTTTCTTACTCGACACTACATCTAAGAATTGCTCTGTTTGTATGTTCGATTCATGTTGTGTATTGTTAGAGTACACCGCAAAAATGTGCCCCAGTGGATCATAAATTACCGCATTGATAATGTCAGGTTGAGCAACTAAAGCAGACAAGGTTTTCTCGGCCGAACTGGGGTCGTTAAATATCACCGCAGATAAACTGTTGCTCGCAACAATATCACTGAGCACGGTTAAGTTTTGCTCCGCTTTTTGTTTGGTAATGGCAAATTGCTGGCGAATTAACGCGGTAGAAATTATCACAATGACGATGACGGCAATCGCAAGCATTGAACAAATAAGCTTGGTTCGAATAGAAGAAAAATTGATTATGCTCATCGTTTTACCTCAAGCGCTAACTTTAAGACCTGTGAGCTCATATTTAAGCCAGATTGCTCTAACGCTTGCATGTTCACTTTGAAAAATAGTCGTTTATCTTGTTCTACAATTTCAATCATGCCGCCCTGTGCAGCAAAACCAGAAATATCCGACACGGTTAAAATTGCTTTACTGTCTACAGCCAAAAATAACCGTCGTGTTAGCTCTCGTGAGCCTGAGTCGATAAATACCACATCACATTGATCTATTTGGCTGGTTTCTGATAATTGAATAGCCGAAATGGCATGTGTCGCTATCTTTTTATTCTCAAGCCCCTTAAAGCTGTCTTTATATTGATTACCATAAAAACAAATTTTCCATGCAGAATCTTGTTCAAGACGTGTTTGAGGCCATTGAGTAAACTTAGCAAAGTTATAGGTAAATGCCGCTTTTAAGGCAAACGAGTCCTCGGCAATTGTTGGACCAGAAAACAGCACCAGTATCGCCATCAATGAATAAAGTAGCTGTCGATAAACGTTATCTTTTTTCATAAATAATGCTTAAAAGCTCAAGCTTGCTTTAACAAAATAACTTGGCCCTACTTGATAAGGCAGCAAAATACTTTCGGCTTCATATTCAAGGTGTGATGAATAAAATAAATCTTTACCGTATGCAGATAGCATCAGCTTAGGCGTTACCGCCCAGCTAACACCAATATCGACGCCTGTGTAGCCATCAATGGTTTTAAAGCTCGTTCCGTTACCGGTGAGTAACTGGGTATTGTCAACGAAACGCCATACCATATTAAAATCAATGTTTTCGGTTATGTTCCAATCAATCATGGTTGACACCATATTTTGCGGCGCCTGAGTATTTTGACCTAAGATGTCACCAAATTCGTTTTGAATATAGCTGTAGTTAATGCGTAATTGCAGCAAATCGGTCACAGCCCACATTGATGACAATTCGGCACCATAGTTGTAGCCATCATATTGATTTTCAAAGACAGTGTATTGTGAAAGGTAATTCGGAAAAGCACTAAAATCAGTTGTGCCATCAGAGGTGCTGCGTAATTTATCGTAAGTATTATAGAAAAATGTGGTGTCAAAAGACCATTTTTTAGCGGGTACAAAGCGGTAACCAACTTCATAAGAGACTATCTCTTCTGATTGATAATCATCACTGCCCACAACAAACACTTTAACAGGGGGTGATACATCCGATGGCGGAATATTAAGTGCATTAACTGATAAGTTATTTTCAACACGAGACGGCGTTCTTACTGCACGGGAAATTGAAGTCCATACACTGTTTTTAGTATCGACTTGCCACATTAATCGGATATTGGGCTGAACTTCAAATCCAGTATAATCATTGTGCTCAAAGCGTGACGCTAACGTTAACCAAAGTGCATCATCCACTAAAGCAATTTCGTCGCTTACAAATGCACTCCATAAATGCGTTGTTGTTGAATCGGGTTCAGTACTAGTTAAAATAGGCATTGAACTAAAATCATCGCTTATATATCGGTAACCTAAGCCCCAAACGATATTATTATCTTCACCAACGATGAGCTGATGTTGAAAATCAACATCTACAGTATTGGTGCGTAAATGATAAAGTTCTTCGTCTCTGTCGGCAAAATCGTAATAGGTTTGCAGTGTGTATTCTGAGGTAGCCGATAACGCTTTAGTGTAACGAGATAATAAATTAAACCCTTCGCTCTCAACTTCTTCTGAATAAAATTCACGGTATACCGGCGGATCCATCGAGGCGACATTTGATGCTTGTTGCATTTTGGTTGTGTAATAATCACTGCTTAACGTCAGGCTAGTGTCGTTTTCAAGCTGAATATCAACCCGACCACCTAATTGTAAATGGCGCCAATCATTATTTTTATCGACGGTCGCAGCAGCATCAATCAGTGAACTGTCGAGATCATTTGGGTTATGGCCTAAAGAGTCACGACTATTGCCTTTTATATACATTCTCGAGGTCGTATTGTCTGATAGCTTAGTGCCGTATCGTGCACCGATAAAACCTTGTTCATAATCACCCGCACCAAGCTCAGCATATCCTCCTAACGTATCTGCACTGTGTTTAGTGATAATGTTAATAACACCATTAACCGCATTGGCACCCCACAATGCAGCACTAGGGCCGCGAATCACTTCAATACGTTCAATATCGCCCATTAAGGTATCTTGTACTTCCCAATACACCCCTGAAAACGCAGGGGAATAAAGCGTTCGACCGTCCATCATCACTAGGAGTTTGTTGTTATACCGGCCATTAAAGCCACGGCTGCTGACAGCCCACTTTTGAGCGTCAATTTGGGCAACATGTAAGCCAGGTACATCACGCAGAGCTTGAGGGATGGATGTCGCGCCAGACTGGCGGATAGCATCGTTAGTAAGAACATAAATAGCAGCGGGAGAATTGGATAAAGACTGTTTTTGTTTTGAAACCGATGTGACTTCTACGTTCATCAATTCTTGCAAACTGAGGTCTAATGAATTTGATTCTTGCGCCATAACAGTGGAACTTGCACATAAAACCGCTAACGCAGAGTAAGGAAACACATTCAATTTCAACATTTCAATAATGCCCTCGAAAAATTAACTAGTATGTGAAAGTTTATGAATAAACTTATACATTTATACAATTAATTTACACTAACAAACCATAAATGTATGTCTTAGGGTATGATTTTTATTAATTTAAAGGGAGTTTTCAGTTAAACATGCTGTAAAAATGCCAAAACTGTGAACTCAGCAATAATCAACCCAAGTCACGATAGTCATTCGCGACTTAGATTGTCACTTTAATTACAGGCGCATTTGCTGGTTGTTATGGTTTACCGGATGATAAAATTTGAGGGTTTTACCTACTGTGAGCTTGTCTCTATCTGTCATGTTATTCCAACTGATAATTTGCTCTACACTCACTTTATAAACTCTTGCAATACTCCATAAGGTATCGCCGTATTGAACCGTGTGCCCCGCTTGGAGAGCTGTACTAGATGATACTGAGGTTAACAGCGATTGTGCTGGCGTATTGTCGGTCTGTTTTTGATGTATTTTTTTTGCCGCTGATTTCGATGCGGCTAATTCAACATCTAAAATGACTTGCGATGCCGTGTGTGGCATGTATAAAAATTTTCCGGCAACAATAATATCGCCATTAATGTCATTCATGGCTTTAATTTTATCAACACTGGTTTGATGACGTTGTGCGATAACCGTAATATTGTCACCGTTTTGGATTTGATATTTGTACCATTTCACCCGTTCATTAACATCGGTATTGGCTAACGCCTGCTTAAACTTATGCGCTTTACTCACCGGCACCACCAATTGATGCGGCCCTTGTGGTGATGTTGCCCAACGGTTGAAACCGGGATTTAATTTCTGTAATCGTGTCACGGGTATTTTAGCCAACTTAGCCGCGACGGCTAAATCAATTTGACTGCCAACATCAATCACTTCTACCAAGGGTTTATTAGGAATTGAGTTGAGGCTTATGCCGTAGCTTTCAGCATTTTTAACCACATCGGCAATGGCTAAGAGTTGCGGCACATATTGTCTGGTTTCAGTGGGTAATTTTAATGACCAAAAGTCAGTATCAAGTCCCCTTGCCTCATTATATCTTATGGCTTCTCTCAACCGGCCTTCACCTGCATTATACGCCGCGAGTGCATACAACCAGTTATCGGTTTTTTTATACAAATATTCCAACATATCTAGCGCTGCAGTGGTTGCGGCAGGCACATCTTTGCGCCCGTCGTACCACCAGTTCATGTCTAAACCAAAGTGACTTGCCATCGGCGAGGTAAATTGCCACAAACCTGAAGCATCTGCACTTGAATACGCTAAAGGATTAAAAGAGCTTTCAACGATGGGTAATAATGCCAGTTCAATCGGCAAATCACGGTGTTCAAACTCTTGCACGATTAAATATAAGAAAGGCCGAGCGCGCTGCGAAATTCGCTCTAAGTGCTTTGGATTATCAATGTACCATTGGCGATATCGATTGACTAAGTACTGATCAGGTATGGGCATATCCATTGAAAAGCGAATACGTTCCCATACATCACCAGACTCTTTATATTGTCGACGAACCAAAGATTTGGGGATGTTATATTCAGTCGACTTTTTAGATTTATTATCGCTTTTTTGTGCTTCTACTTTGGTGACAGTTGCTGTTTGGCAACCGCTTAACAGCATAAATCCCGCGGAGATAAGGAAGAGAGATGTTTTCAATTAAAGGTATTCCTCAGATATTACGCGGTGTTTTTATTGATTAAAGCGTAAGCAAAATTGAGCAAAAGTCGGGCATTATAATTCAGATTTAAAAACCTTGCTATTGAAATCACAGCGTCCTATTTTACCTGCTTAACTCCAACGAAATTGCCTATATCAGCCTTTGTGCTTGGTTATGGTCAAATTCTGTTAAGGTTTTTCTTGCCAGGTATCTAAAGGGAAAAGCTTTCACTGCTTCTTCAAATGGCATCACGGCGAAAGCCCAAAAAATGGATGCGTCAAAATACAAAATTAATAGCGCACACAGCGGAATTGAGATTAACCATTGACCGGTAAAATTGATTTTAAATACCGCCGTCGTCTTACCCAACGCACGCAATATATGACCATGCACCGTATTGTATCCACGGATAAACGGCAACAGTATGTATAAAGGGGCTATAGATGCTAACGCTAAGTAGGTATCAGGGTTTAACCCTGGATAAATATCACCAATTACAAAACTTAATCCAAAAAATAAGCCGCAAGACAATACCGACAAGACGACCGCCATCTTGATACTTATATCAACATCTGCGGTTAAGTTTTCTAGTTTTGCTGACCCAATCGCTTGGCTAATTGTAATAGCGGATGCGTGCGCCCATGAGGTGATAAATTGAGTACCCCCTCTTATCCAGGGCATTAATACGGTAATGGCGGCATAAGCATTGATAGAGAGCTGCGAATACAATAGTTGGTAAATTGTAGCCCCAATAGACAACATGGTGACATTGGCAGCTACAGGAAAAATCTCAACGAAATGCAATTTAATATTGTTTAAAAATAATGCCTTCTTGCTGCTAAAAGACAAATCCAACTCTTGCTGGTACTTTAAACAGACGGTTAAAAATATCATTCTTAAGCTTATTGCGATGACACTGCCTATTGCTGCGCCAACAACCCCCAAGCCCTGCCAATCACTCACGCCATGGATTAAAAAATATGATGCGAAGGCATTAATGGGTAACTCAATCAAATAGCTCTTAAACGGAATTTTACTGTGGCCTAGCGCGTTAAACATTGCCGTTATAACTTGCGTAATGGCAGTAAATAAGACTAAGTATTTTGCATAATCAAGGTACGCACCAATTTCAACATATAAGGTGTTATTGTCAGTTAGCCAATGAATCAAATCTTGATCTAACCATGAAAGTAATAGCCAAAAAATGATAGCCACAAATAAGTTAATCAACATCCCAGACCAATATGCATTAGCCAGTTTGGTCTGGCTTCCCGAGCCTACAGCCCGGCTCATCACCAGTTGAGTCCCATTGGCCAGCGCCATTTGAATACCCAAAATAAATGACACAATAGTCGTGGCAATCCCCATTGCCGCTAATGATACTTCGCCTAAAGGACTGACTAATAAGGTATCAATCATCAACATTGACTGCATTAACAGCGCATTTAATGCTAATGGCCAGCCTAAAGAGATATTACGTTTGATGTAGGCATGAGATGCCGTTGATAAAAACACAGTACGTCCTCTAACAAAATATGTTAAATAAATCATGTTGTTTATCAATCACATTGACCACCCTAAAACATTATTCCAGTATTGATGAACTGACTATAATCTGCCACTGTGATTGACACTTAAGTTAGTCAACAACAGATGGCTAACAATGCTAAGCATTAAGTAATACAATTACATTAAGCTAATCAACATAAATTAACAGATCTTTTTTTATTTTATGATCAAATTTAGATGAAATTAAAACAGTAGTCACTAAGAAACACATCAATAAACGTGAGCCTTAATGATTTACTCATCAATTTGGTGTTTGCTTAAACCTCTACCCAGCCTTGACTTTTGGCTATAAAGGCTTGTAATAGCGATAACTCAGATCCGTACTGCATCACTATTTCATATGGTTAAATTAAACAAAAGCATATATGTCACATTTAAAAAGATTGCTCGTTTGTATAGTGATTTTTTAGGTGTATAGTTGTACTTAAATAGTATATTTCAATAAGTAGAGATGAATATGATCGGTGATTTTGATTCAATTGCTGGCTCAAAGCGCAGTTTGCATGTACAAGTCGCTCGCGAAATAGCGAGAAAGATATTGTCTGGAGAACTCGCGCAAAATTCAATTATTCCAAGCGAATTAGATCTCTGCGAACAATTTGGTGTTAGTCGAACCGCACTGCGAGAAGCAATTAAACTACTAACGTCAAAAGGCTTATTAAAGTCGAGACCGAAAGTAGGTACCAAAGTGGTTGAACGAGCATATTGGAACTTTCTTGATTCTCAATTACTTGAATGGATGGATGGTATTTCTGATAATGACGAATTCTGTTCGCAATTCTTGGGTTTACGCAGTGCAATAGAGCCAGAAGCGTGCGCCCTTGCAGCTCGCCATGCCACCATTGAACAACGTATGAAGCTGTCAGAAATATTCGACAAAATGTGCGATATCGCTAAAGCTGATGTATTTGACCAAGCACAATGGACCAACGTTGACACACAATTTCACAGCTTAATCTTTAATGCTACGGGTAACGTATTTTACCTGCCATTTGGCAATATTTTAACGACCATGTTTGCAAACTTTATCCACCATACCTCTGAAGATGGCAGCACCTGTATTGAAGAGCACAGAAAAATATACAGTGCCATTATGGCGGGTAACAGTGACAAAGCTCGCGCTGCATCAGCGGCTCATTTATTAACGGTTAAAGACAAATACCCTGTTTAATTCATTTCGTATTGAACGGCTGTATCACTGAATCAACAATGCATACTGAATCAAGAATGCACATCGATCATCAATCAATCGATGTGTGTTATTGAGTGGAATACCAAATCACATAGCCTAATGAAAAACTAGACCTCATCACGATTTAGGTCATACACAGCGAGCCAATACTCTTTCAAAAAACACTAAAACGGTGATATTTACTGATGCTTGTATCAGCTTTTATCATGGCAGTTGTATCTATATTAAAATAATAAAGCGCTAGAGGTCTTTATCATGCCACAATCTTTACTGCCGAATATCATGACTTTTATCAGTCAGATCGATCCTTTCGACAAAATTGATAAAGCCGAATTAAGAGAATTATGCGCTCATGTTAAAATAAGCTACTTGGGCAAAGGCGAAAAAGTCGACCTCAATGATGATGACAAAGAAAAATCACTCTATATCGTTCGCACGGGTTCAATGGAACAACGCAAAACTGATGGTGTACTTAGAGCGAGATTAGGACCTGAAGATCTGTTCGGCTTTACTTTTCTAAATTCGAATGTCAACGATAACGAAGGTTATTACGCTACCGCAATTGAAAATACCCTGCTCTACTTAATTCCTCATTCTGCACTGCAAACCTTATTTAAACATTCTCCACATGTTGCAGAACATTTTGCCTCACAAGCACAGGTTCGATTAAAGTCAGCTTTAGATGTTGTGTGGTCTAACAAAGAGAAAGGGTTATTTTTACGTCGGGTTGGTGATATTGCCACAGGACGCATTGCTATTGTTACTGCGGACATGAGTATTAAAAAAGTGGCTCATGAAATGCGTAACGTACTGCGAACCTCATGTGCCGTCATTTATAAAGACAGTCAGATTGTCGGTTTAATTACTGACCGCGATATGACCAAGCGCGTAATTGCAGATGGCGTATCTGTTGAGCGCCCGATTGAAGATGTGATGACGTTATCGCCACACATCATCAAACCAGACGATTTAGTGCTGCATGCTGCATCATTAATGATGCAGTATAATATTCGTAACTTACCTGTTGTAAAAGATAATAAAGTCATCGGCTTATTAACCACTAGCCATCTGGTACAAAATCACCGTATGCAGGCAATATTCTTAATTGATAAGATCAAATATGCCGGAAGCACTACGGTATTAGCCAGCTTTACGCCTGAACGTCAGGCAATATTTGAAGCCCTGGTTGAAGGTAAAGTCGCCCCAGAAACCATTGGTAAAGTGATGACCATGATTATGGACGCTTATAATCGTCGGTTAATTCAAATTGCTATCGACAAGTTAGGCCCACCACCTTGTGAATTCTCATGGATAGTAGCCGGCTCACATGCACGAAATGAAGTGCATATGCTTTCAGACCAAGACAACGCGATAGTCTTAGCCGACAATGCTACCGACAATGACAAGATCTACTTTAAACATTTGGCCAATCTTGTCACTCATGGCTTAGCCAGTTGTCATTACTCACTGTGTTCAGGCAACTATATGGCATCGACACCCAAATGGTGCCAATCTTTATCTATCTGGAAAGCATATTATAAAAAATGGGTCGCTAATCCTGAATATGAATGCTTACTCAATATCAGTGTTTTTCTTGAAATCCGCACCATTTATGGCAATGCTGATTACGAAACAGAGTTACGCAGCGAACTCCACAGCAATATTAAAAATAACCGCGAATTTTTAAGCAGTTTAGTTAAGGATGCGGTAAACACGAATCCGCCATTAGGTATTTTTAATAAACTCGTGCTAGAAAAATCAGGTGAAAACAAGAAAACGCTCGACGTTAAAAAATACGCCATAAACTTAATTATTGACCTCGCCCGTATCTATGGTCTCGCCGTTGAATGTGACTCATCGGCAACGGATGAACGCTTTAAAGCCGCCAATGAAAAAGGTGTACTCAGCGATGATTCATTCAAAAATATATTGGGTGCGTATAAATTTATTTTATCGTTTCGGTTTAACCATCAATTAGTGGCATTAAAACAAGGTGAAGAACCTAATAACAACATCAACCCAGATCATTTCGGTAGCTTTGAACGCAAACATTTAAAAGATGCTTTTAGAATTATCGCCGACTTACAAGAAGCGGCAAAAGTCAGGTTTGGGAGCCGTTAATGAAATCACTTATTCATTATTTCCATCCCTTAATGCGAATAATGCGTGAACGCGAACAGTTTTTATCTAATAAAAATGTTCCCGACTTTATTCACGACAATTTACTTCAAACGGTCCCAGCCCTTAACGATACCGCTGAGTCGTTTGATTATTTAGTACTCGATTTTGAAACAACTGGGCTAAATGTTGATAATGACCTCATTCTATCCATTGGTTGGGTAGAGATTATTCACTCACAAATTGATCTGGCATCATGTAAACATCACTACATTAATTCAAAGTCGCAAATTAAGCCTGTTACCGCAGTCATCAATCACATTACCCCACAAATGCTCAATGAAGGTGAATCGATTCACGATGCCATTAAAGCCCTGTTTAATGCCTCGAAAGGCAAAATCCTTGTTGCCCACGGTTGCATTGTTGAAGCACAATTTCTACAAAAATACATGGAACGCAATTTTCAATTAGCAGTATTGCCATTGCTGTGGATTGATACCTTAAGTATTGAGAAACACATGGCAATGTCTGTCAATAATCCAGACATAGACCTGACACTCGCCAGTACTCGTGAACGTTACAACTTACCCGAATACAATAGCCATAATGCATTGGCCGATGCGGTATCTACTGCGGAGCTGTTTTTAGCACAGCAAAAAAAGCTGCAACCACACAATAAAATGCGTTTTGGGCAGCTGTACAAAATGAGCCAATAATGTCTGCTTTAGAAAAACTAGGACAATGGTGCAGCGTATGACTCGTACATTGTCCGGTATATTAAGGGTGCGTTACCATTATTTGACTAAAGCCGACTTCAAATACCTGGTTACTGTATGCAGTGTTAACATTGATTTGTGGATATATTCCAGCTTTAAAATAATAGGTCTCATTTAACCAATTTTTTGACAACGTATAATAATGACCGTCATTAGCTAAAACAGGTTCACCCCATTTGAGCGTTTTAATGGTCTCTACACCGTTAACAGTTGTTTGTAATTCGATGCCTTTTAAGTTGACGCTAATAGTGTACTGCCAAGGTTGGTATGCTTTTGCAAAACCTAAATCAATACTAAAAGGCTGGCAATCGGTACAAGTTTGATTGTCATCTGCAAATGAGTCATTCAATATGACTCTTACCGGTTTGTCATCACCTTCCCATAATAGCTTCACTAAAGCCTGTTTAATATCATAACCATGGACTTGGCCTAGCACCACTTTAGGACTGACTCCCGTGATAATAGGATATTGATCAATTTGCAGGGTTGATGTCAATTTGTGCTCGCCAGTGATGGGCCAATTTTGATGACTGGAATTACAACGATCTTCAGTATCAAAATGGAACAATTCACGTAACTCAGATCGAACATAACTCGAATTCGCTGTTGTCGCGCCAACTTCATCTAAATTAACTTTAAAATACAATAAATCTGGTGCGGTTTCACGCCAGTAATATGTCAATGACGTGTCATTAGTCAGGGTTTCTTTACCACTACAATCTGCAGGTATCAGTTCGGCAGCACCACTCCCCCCCGAACCATAGTAATCATCTCTGCTTATTGGCAAAGTTAACTTCCATTGATTTATATTCCAATCACAGTCGCCGCAATTATCAACAGTGTTATTGTCTCCATTAATAGGTATCCCCGTATCCAGTTCTTGTTTATCTGAACTAGATCCACCGCATGCAGACAATACCAATATCGTTGAAACGGTTAACAGCTTTCCTTTAATCCCATTCATAAAACGCCCCTTATTAGTATTACAATACCATAAGGCAAAACCATTTTTCGTCAAACCACAATCTCTGTGACAATAGTCAAAATATTGAAAAAATAGGGTTGCAGATGGAGTAAATTTATATTCATAGAGCGCCTAAAGCCATGTTTACTAGTGGGTTATGTAAATAATGTTATCTTTTAGTGTATATTTGAGATCAATTACGTAAAAGTTTGTTTCCCATCACAGAAATATATTATACAAAAAGAGAGAATGCTTTTAGAGATTATTATAATACAAATAGGGGTAAAGCATGAAAAAGACATTATTAGCAGGAGCAATCGCCTTAAGCTTGTTAGGTGGTTGTGTTTCGACTGATACGTCAAATGAGGTACCTAACAATCCAATTGTTAATACCGCAGCATTAGAAACCAACTCTAAACCACTTGTTAGCAGTAATACGCTGACGACTGCTGATGCTCAAGCATTAAAAAACCAACTGCTCAACTTAAAAGACGGTGACACATTAGACATCGCACCTGGCAAATTTGCCAATCTGGGTAAAGTAGATATTACTGCAAACAACGTTACCATTAAGGCCACTGAACCCGGAAAAACATGGTTTACCGGTTCTGTGCAAATAAACTTACGTGGCAATAACATTACACTAGATGGTGTGGTCTTTACCGAAGGCGGCCCCGCTGAGCGAATGGGCGGCATTGTATTTCGTGGTAACGACAACCTTGTGACTAACAGTACTTTCTTCTTCTTTAATGACGGTTATGAATATGAGCCTATGGGCGACCGTGACGAATACCCTAAATATCTTTGGGTTTCTTTATACGGCAAGAATAACCAACTTATTAACAACACGTTTGAAGGTAAACACAAACGTGGCACACTGATTGGTGTGCAAAAAGCCAAAGGTGATAAAACACCTGACAACCATGTCATTAAAGGCAATTTATTTTTTAATCAAAAAAGTAACCAACACTACGAATTCGATTTCAAAGCCGCAGAACGTTACAACTCAAACAGTTGGGAAGCCATTCGTGTTGGCGACTCAAAAAGTTCTATCTACCCTTCAAACACACTCGTAGAAGGCAATCTATTCCTTCAATGCGATGGTGAGACAGAATTGATCACCTTTAAATCTGGCGAAAACGTCCTCAGGGGCAACACCATTGTTGACTCAGCATCAATGATTTCATTACGCCACGGAAAAAATAATACCGTTGAAAATAATGTGATTATTGGTAATGCCAAACGTTATACCGGTGGTATTCGTTTTTATGATGAAGGTCATGTCATTCGTAACAATTACATTGAACGTGTCATGGGTACAGGAAATGTTCGTGGTGGTATTGCGGTGAACACAGGTATTACTGACGTTAAAAAGGGTGAAAAACTCGGTGGCGGTGTTAAAGGCAAAGGCCTTAATAAACAAGCCACGCCATACAAAGTATTAGTTGAAAATAATTCGATTATCGATTCTCGTCAAAATATATTGTACTCATCAAAAGTACACAGTGTAAGCCAATACGATAACTCAAAAGTATCAACAGTTTATGCAGGTACTGATATTACTTTCCGTAACAATCTTTCATTCGCTGAGCAAAAGAAAACCTTAGCCGTTAAAGGTGATGACGGTAACGCGCCTTTAGTTAATCCAACCTACGAAAATGAACTGTATTACGGCGAAGTAGCTGAAACAACCTTGCCTAAAACGCCAGGGATTATTACCGACGTAAAACCTGAACTGGTTCGTGGATCAAATGGATTACTCGAAGCCACCAATTATTCAGGTGGCGCCCGAGGCTTAACCGTTCTTACGGTTAACGACACCGGTGCACCCTACCGCATTCAGCCATAACCGATCATTTTTGATGACCATATTATAAAGTTTAGCCCCTGAAATGGGGCTATTAAAAGAGAGATGTCACTATGAAAAAAAGTACACTTGCTAGCCTAATATGCATTGCATTATCTGCTGGCGCACTCACAGGCTGCGATTTTTATGATGCACCGAAAAGTACCGAATCTACAACTGAACCAACTCCAGAGCCAACGCCAGAAGTTGCCAATACATTTGTGTCTACCACCGCAGAATTACTTGCGGCAATCGACAGCGCACAAATAGGTGATTTTATAGGCCTTAGCACAGCAGGCGACTTTTCAAATCCCGGCACTATCGTATTAAATAAAGCGATTACCCTGCTCTCTGCTGATACCCAGGGCAACATTATTGTTGCTGACGCTGACACCATTACAGATCAAGCTGAGTTTACAGGGGCAGTATGTATCGACATTCCCAGCGAAGCCGTTGAATCGTTGAATGATGGAAACCAACTGCGGATCTCAAATATTGCATTTAAAAACATCACCATGGATGCATGTGGTAGTGGCGAAAGCACGTCTAACTCTATCATCAACATTGGTAAAGTTGGCAAAGGCAAAACCGCAGTGTTGCTTGATAACTTAACCTTTGACGGCAGCTCATTTACAGAACCAACAGGTTCAAGTGACGCCTGGGTTTATTCACGTGGTTTAGTGGATCTATCTGACAGTACTTTTACAAACAAATCAGAAAATGCGCAAAGTATTTTATATTTAAACTGCGGAAGTTCTACCTCTCGTGGTGGCAGTAATGATGATCCAAGAGGCTCAACATTTACGGGGAATACATTCTCTTTGGCGGCATTAAATTCAGCAAGTGTAGTGAAAGCGGCCACCATTGGTGTACCAAGTAATTTAGGCCAAGATAATAAAAACTGTGCTACCACATTTACCGATAATACCTTCGAGAACTTTACATATTTAATCAGTGAGACTAATGATGCATCAACTGCATTATATGATGTATTTGGTGACACGGTTCAAACTGAAAATACCTTAATTAATGATATTGATGATACTACAACGCCACCTGATACCGGCGTCAGCAACCCTAAGAATATTGCAGAACTGAATGCAGCAATATTAGCGGCAACCGCAGGTAGCACGATTACATTGGGTGCTGGAGATGAATTCGATTTCTCAGCAGGCACCATCACCATCGATAAAGCGATTAAATTAGTCGGTGAAGATGGCGCATTAATCACAGGTACTTCATGTATTGATGTGTTGGATGCAGCTGTTGGTACCGAGATATCTAATATTTCATTTAAAGACATCACAGTCGATATATGTGGTGATACTTCAGGTAGTGCATCGAACTCCATTATCAACATCGGTAAAGTCGGTAAAGATAAACTGGGTGTTACCTTAGATAAGCTTAATTTTGATGGCGCTGCATTTGTTGAACCTACAGGTTCAAGCGATGCATGGGTGTATTCTCGCGGCTTGGTTGATATTTCAAACAGCACGTTTGTTAATAAATCTGCTGATGCACAAAACATTTTATACTTAAACTGTGGCAGTTCAGCAGCGCGCGGAGGGAGCAACACCGATCCACGCGGTTCAATTTTCTCAAGCAATACCTTTGCACTGGCTGAAATGAGTGCCTCAGGCATGACTAAAGCGGCCACCATTGGTGTACCAGGTAACCTGGGCCAAGAAAACAAAAACTGTGCGACCACATTTACAGGCAACACATTCACCAACTTTGGTTCATTAATCAGCGTATTAGAAGAGAACTCAACTGCACTTTATGATGTCTTTGGTGACACCACTGAATCAGACAATATCCTTGAAAGTACAGTAACAGAAGCCCCTGTATTGCCTCTAACAGTCGCAGAAGTTAATGCGGCTATTGTTGCAGCTGAAGCTGGCGCAACCATCACATTAGGTGCCGGTGATGCTTACGATTATTCATCAGGTGTTATCACTCTCGATAAAGCCATCAAGCTTGTTGGTCAAGACGGTGCAACCATTACAGGTAGCACCTGTATTGATGTATTAGATGGCGCTGCAGGTAGCGAAATAGCTAACATTACATTTGCAAACGACGCTATCGCATTATGTGGCAGCACAGAAGATGCCAAAGAAGCCGTCATAAACATTCAAAAAGTCGGCGAGGATGCTGCGCCAATAGTATTAACAAACCTGGTATTTAATACTACCAACATCACTTCTCAGGACCAAATCGCTAACAAAGGCTCTTGGATCCGCTCATATGGGTTTATGAACCTAACCAATAGCAGTTTCTTAACTCAAGACTCTGGTCTGCAAAACGATTTAGTCAAACTGACATGCAGCTCTTCAAAAGGCAGAATGGGCACGTTAATCGACGCTAACCAATTCTCAATTGCTGGTGCAGCCTCTAAAGAAACCAGTGCAATTAAGATTGGTGACTCAAGCAGTGGCGCCATTAAAAATGCTGACAATGAAAACACCTGTAATGTCACGGTCAGTAACAACACCTTTAGCGGTTATACCTTTGAAATTGTCAACAGTGTCGGAACCAGTGGCGCTAGAGATGCCGCCATCTTTGCTCGCTTAGAAAGCGAAAGCACAAACCAGTTCCCTGGTAACACTTTCAACTAAACACATTCAGTTAACTCCTCTTTGTCACTCAAAAGTATTGAGTTTGCAAAGAGGCGTTTTAGACAAAATTGGGATAAAAATATGAATAAATATATTGCTGTGGGTGCTGGTGTTTTGGGGTTACTCGCGTTTAATGCTGTAGCAGATGATTCTGATGATGTGAGACCAGGTTCAAGTACGATAGCGGTTAAATGGGAACATAAGTTATTAGACGGTCGTACCGACAAACCCAAAGTCGAATTTGCACACCGTATGCGCAATGGTTTGCAATTAGGTATTGAGCAAGTGTGGGTATATGACCGTAGCGAAAAAGAAGTAGATGAGGGTTACGCGCCAACACAATACGAAATGAACTTCAAAAGTGACTACAAATGGACCTGGGGTAATAAAAGACATCAGGCTGGTCCGGTGCTTGATTACCAATTAAAAGAAGATTCTAAAAACATTCGTGCGGGTGTTTACTATGGCTATAAAATAAGTAAAAACCTGAGTACCAAAGTGCGTGCACGCTTCTCAACCAACCTTGACCGAATTAAAATTGGTGAAGGCGATAGAGACGACATCAATAAAGAAATGCGTTATGACTTTTGGTTAACGTATCGTTGGGATGCATTTACTTTTGTGTGGGATGCCATCTTATTGCAAAAGTTGTCTTCAAATCTTAATAGCTCTGGTGTTGAACAGCATATTTATGACAACAACAAGCAAACCGCTTGGGAACATGAATTTAGTGCTGAATACCGTATGCCACAAGCTCGCGAACATGCTTTTTACGGTAAATTTAAACTTAAACAGGCACTGAGAAAAGCCAGCCACACAATAGAGAAAAATGGCGGTTACGACTGGTACGGTAAACATGATAATGCCATCGAAGTTGGTTATAAATACCGCTTCTAAACAATAACAGCAGCCTGCACCGATAAAAATCGTCAGTGTAGGCTGTTGTTTATCTTTATAAAAATATAATTAACACAACAAGACAACCTGCCTCGTTTGAATATCACCATTTAGACTCTTGGCATAAAGGAATCATTATGACTCTACAATTATCGACAACCATGTTAGTGGTGTCTGGTGTATTGCTAACCGGCTGCATGAGCACTTACGAACCTATCAAGGTAATGCCAAGTAACGGCCAGCAAGGTATGCCAGCAGATTATGCCAAATTCGATTCAATTTTAAGTGCCTCTAAGTTACAAATCTCAACGCCTAACGCCAAAGAAGGCAGCAAAAATGAAGTGGCTACCAACAGTAATTTTGCTGGCGTCATGGATGAAAACTTTTACGTTGATAAAGGTTCTGAAGCATTAGTGTTTAAAATGGAAGGCTACAAGCTGAGAAATGAGCTGCGTATTCTTGAAAATTTTAAAACTGACAATCCAGATAAAATATACAAGTTAAGTGCAGACTTGATGTTAATCGACCCTATGAACGCCATTAAAAATAGCGATCCTGAACGTGACGAGATGACCTTTTTACAGGTACACAACAAAGGCACCCATGACGACGGTAAACATGGTGCAGGTTATATCCCTCATCCACTTGTTCGTATTGTTTGGGAAGGTGAACGTCGTGGTATAACCAATCATTACTGGGCCATCGTTAAAAGCAACGCAGTAAATTGCTCAAAAGAAATGGGCAACCGTGAAAAACAAGTGTGTAAAAAAGCATATATTCGCTATGACCTCGGTGAGCACGATCCGGTCAATCCCGTACACTTTGACATTACTGTCGGCGACAGAAGACTGCAAATTGATTTTAATGGCGACAACGTTGTCGACCATAATCTCGATTATTGGACACACATGCGCAGTTATTTTAAAGCCGGTGTGTATAACCAGTTTGAAAAAGGTCAAAGTGAAGCGCATTTTTACAACTTAAAATACTCAGTTGAAGAAATAAAGTTTTAAGTGATAACTTATTAATTAACATAACGTTAAGTATTACCCCCGATAGTTGTAATAACAAAACCGCCATTAATTCGTTAATGGCGGTTTTTTATATGAGTTTAGGATGTTGGAAATTCATTAACGCTATATCCAAAAAAAGAATACAACTTAACTGACAGGTATTGAGCTTGGTCACTAAACATTTTGCTTTGATGTACTGACTTTACGCGGCAATAATAAATACCTAAGACGGCTTGTTATGTCGCCTGTCAGCACATTTTGCGACAGAAGGCTCTCTATTGGGAAGACTTTAGTAGAAGGTTAAATGATTCACTAAAGGCGCTGTTACAGCCAAGTGTTATTGCTAAATTATTGCTATACAAACTTATTTACGATGGTAATTCTGATAGTAACTAAAAGCCTAATCAGAATGTTCACTGATGTTAACGGTCAACTAGATGATGTCATCAATACCCTATTTAATTATGGATAAAATCAGTAGCACGCCAATAAAAAAGGGTTAATGTTTTAACACTGTAGTGTATGAAACATTAACCCAACCGACTCAATATGACTATGGACAGATTACCGTAAGCTACTGCTTTAAATATAATAACTCAATGTCACGTTGCGCCCACACTTCTGATAAATCGTGTTTTACATTAAACTCACTAAAATCAGTTGCACTAGCTAATGTTATCCACTCAGGTTTATCGAGCGCCATTCCAGCTTTAAGGTAAAGTGGCGTCATGCGTTCCACACGCCTACGTTTATCTTTTTGGCTATAAGGCCATTTTACGGCAGGATCATGATAACGAGACATAAATTCAATGCCTTTTATTAATGAACCACCTTTTTGATTTTGGTACTGCCATAAATCAATCCCTAGCTTGTCGCCCAACTGTGCAATACCCACTAAAGGATCTAGGCTAAAATAATGGTAATGATAAGCTCGAGTTCTTTCAATTTCATGAGGTTGTGAGCCATCCGCTTCAAATTGGCTATCAACACGCATTTTGCCTTTTTGTACCATTTGCTTAGCTAATGGCATGTTACCCAAAAAGTACGAAATACCCGCTAATTGATAGTCATACCAAGTTCCGTGGTTGTTTTCTGAATATGCTTCGCCTTTAGGGCCGCCACTGAGATCATCTGTTATCATCCAATCAAGGTACTCACTGTACCATTGATTAATGGCTAACTCGTCTGCGGCTGTCCATTGAGAAGACGTTGATAAGATTGCAATCGCATCAAGCAAGCGTTCAACGAGAGTTCTGGTATCAATAATCCCGCTACGACGGCCATCAGCAACGCCAGGCACGCCTTGGCCAAATTTTACATTGGGGTTCATTTTAGTTGATTCATTGATAAACCAAGTCCGAATGTAGTGAATACCCTGCTGTGCATATTTCTCATCTTGACTAAAGAAATACGCTAAAGAAATAGCTCTAACACTGCGAGTAAAATTGCCAATCCGTGTTGAATCTGTTTCATCTGTTTTTGAAGCCGGATTGGTTTTTCCATCATGGCGAATCCAAGGTAAAACATCAGCGTTATTGTTATCCGGCCACCAATAAGGACTGATGCTCATATAGTCATGCTTATCGCCACTTGGCGGTATCATGCCCTTCTCGGTTACGCTAAACGGGCCCGACTTTATTGCGATATCAGCTTCTTCAAGCAGTAATTGATAACTGCGCTTCATTGATGCGGTGGCATCGACTGAGTGCAACAATGTTCGATTTGACGTTAACGTTTGTGGATCTAAAAAAACAAAATCACTTGCCATTAGGGGGGAGCTAAATATTGCTAGAATACATGCTGCCAATGGGAGTCGTTTAAATACTGTCATGTTACGCACCTTATTGTTATTCATAAGCATCAAACTGCTTTAGCTTCAATGTTGTCATCAACCGCTTTAACTAATAATAAGCCGACAGCCAATACAATGACGCCGCACAATACAAATGTCATTCGGCCCCAAAATGGATTAGGTAAAGCAAACATTGCCATGATCGCGATGCCCACTGACGCAATTAATGTTCCCAACATTTTACGTTGTTTATTATCCAATTTTTTCTGCGCGTCACCTTCAGAGACTAAAGGTGTGGCGAGGTTGTCAAAAAATGCATCAACGTTACGTTGCCTCTCATCTGTCAGTGGTTTATAAAATAGTGTCGACATGACAAAAAACCCACCGGTTAACACAATGTGACTAATCAACCCAATCGCAACGATCAGATCAGCCGATTCTCGAGCCGTAAGTTTGTTATCGAGTGAAAATGCCGTTTCAATCATTTCAGGGGTCATCACGAACCCAACCATAATCGACACCATCGCACCGACAACTAAGGTGCCCCACGCTGCCCAGTCAGGGGTTTTCTTAATAAAGAAACCGCAAAACGCTGGAATAGTCATCGGGAAACTTAACAGTGCACCCACGTACATCATTGTGTCGAACAAGCTCAAACCTTCTAACGAGTTAATAAACAAGGCCACCAAGATAATGGCAATGCCAAAGGCTGTTGAAGTTAACTTAGAGACTGCGACCAACTCTTTTTCTGTCGCGTTAGGACGTAAAATGGGTTCATAGAAGTTTTTAACAAATATACCTGAGTTACGGTTTAAGCCTGAATCCATTGACGACATGGTGGCTGCAAACATAGCCGCAATCAATAAACCGACCATACCTACAGGCATGTAGTTTTCAACAAAATAGAGATAAGCAAAATCAGACGCTTTACCGTCTGCATTAGGATAGGCAGCAGCTAAGTCGATTCCTTGCCCCGCAATAAACCAGCTTGGCATAAACCAAATAATGGGGCCAATCGTCATTAAAACGCACGCTAATAGCGCGGCTTTACGGGCATTGTTGGAGTCTTTTGCCGCTAAATAACGGTATGAGTTGAGCATATTATTGGTAATGCTGAACTGTTTAATAAAGATAAATACTGCCCATAGGGTAAAGATACTGAGGTAATTTAAATCGCCACCTGTAATGAATGAATCAGTAGGGAAACTCTCGATAATTTTTACGGGTCCGCCGCCATATACCATTGCTGTTATTGCGCAGGTAAAGGTGACAGCGATGATAATGACCATTTGCATAAAGTCAGAGGCGATAACAGCCCAAGACCCGCCAGTTACCGACATGGCTAATACCACAAGACCGGTTAAAATAATGGTGGTGGTCATGTCAAAGCCAAAAATACTTGAAGCAATTATGGCTAAACCGTTTAGCCATATGCCGGCAGAAACCACACTGTTAGGCATTCCGGTCCAGGTAAAAACTTGCTCATTGGCGTTACCAAAACGCATTCTAATGGCCTCAATCACGGTAACAACCCGTAATTGACGAAACTTGGGTGCAAAATAAACATAATTCATTAAATAACCAAAGGCATTGGCTAAAAATAAAAATGCCACAGCAAAGCCATCTGTGTAGGCTTTACCAGCTGCTCCGGTAAATGTCCATGCACTAAATTGTGTCATAAAGGCAGTGGCCCCGACCATCCACCACAACATGCTGCCACCGCCGCGGAAGTAGTCACTCGTATTTGTCGTAAATGTTCTAAACATCCAACCGATTGCGATTAGGAATAGAAAATAGATCCCGACGATGATTGTATTGAGTTCCATTTTTGTACCTTCTGTAGTTTTTATTACAACCAAGTATAATTTTTTGCACCTTCAATTTGTACTACAATAGTTCAATTTAGTGACTGCGATCTAATTTAATTCCTGTGACTACATTGAGGATCAACAGTAAAAGCAAAAGACAGTACTATTCTATGAAACAAATCCATTTATTTTGCATGTCAAACCAATAAACTATTATAAATAATCACTAATTTACAAACACCTTGAATTACCCGTCTTAATAATTAATAAATTCTGTGGGTGGTTTTTAAGATTGAAATGGATATTTATCGTTATCCCAATCATTGTTTTTGTGAATTACGTGGTTAACCTCTCTTTATTTGTATTACTAATAAGTTTATTTTTAATACTTTAACCCCTTACATTAGATCCTGCATGAGAATTTCAACACTCGGTAAACTGACAACGTTCACTATTTTGGCTTAGCACAGATACCAGCCGTTATTGCCGCTGACTTAGAAAGTGAGAGCACAATATAAAGCCACGTTAAGTGCTACACTCAGCCCGCAAAAAGCACCCAGTCAAAACTTTGATTTATCGAAATGGAAAATTAATTTACCTGTTCCAGATCATCGACCGTCGCGTAAAGGTGATGTTATGGAGATAAATGCAACTCTACTGAATGATGCAACCAGACCGTTTACTGATTATTTTTGGTTCTATACCGATCCACAAACTGGCGCGATGGTAATGAAATCACCTAATACAGCACCGACAACGGCAAACAGTAAAAATGCTCGTTCAGAATTACGTGCAATGTTAGCCAATAATGACAATGTCATTCCGTCTGATCCAAGTAATAATTTTACCGTAGCGGCTAATGCTCGTAGTGCTAAATATGGTGCGATTGGTGGTCAGTTATCTGCGACGGTTGCGGTAGATTGGGTCAGTGCCAGTGGCGACAACAATAAATTTCCAGCGCATTCTGTTGTTATTGGGCAAATTCATGGTGTAAAAACAGAACCACTAATGATTTATTACCGAAAGTTACCCAATCATGACTCGGGTTCACTTTTTTGGAATTACGAAGTCACACCAAAAGATGTGTCACAACGTTATGATGTACTCCACCCAATATGGGGTGACACCCATTTAACATCTAAAGACCCAGCACCAAGAAAGGGGATAAAGTTAGGCGAGCTATTTAGTTATGATATCCATGTATCAAAAAATATCATGGCTTTGACATTCATTAAGCATCCGGGAACAAGCTTTGCGGAGACCAAAACATTTACAATTTATTTGAGTAAAGGTTTACCTGGGCACCCTAATGATGTTGGTTTTGCAAATGACACTCTGTATTTCAAAGCGGGTGCTTACAATCAAGGTAATGAACACCCTATTTGGGGCACTGCATGCAACAACAATGGCGTAGAAGCGGAAGATTATACTCAAGTCAGTTTTTACCGTTTGTTGTTAAAGCAATAACATTAAGCAATCAAAAATGGCTTAATAAATAAAAAAGGTTGAACATCATTGTTCAACCTTTTTATTGCGGCACACTATAAAACGAAAATCATCGACACATCACTAAGGCAGTATCAATTATAATATGGCAAAAGCGCCCTGCCATTGATAAGTTTGACCATTAAACTCAACAGTATGCTGACCTTCTAGCGCATCACCACTGAGATTTGAAATCGCGATGGTGTAACAATGACCGCTCGTGGTGCTAACGTTAATCACGGTTGCATTGTCGTTATGGCCAACCACTTCAACCTTGCTGACTAAACCGCGTGCACCCACAGAGGCTTCAATCGATTCATTAAAGTAACCGTGAGTTTCTAACACAGAAGCAAACACATGATTTTGACCTGATTGACGCAAAATAAAGGCTGGCTCACTGCGCAAGTTAAAATCAGGATCGTTTGCCCCTGTGCGTGCAAATATCACTTTGCTGTCTGGTGTGGCGCTCGACACTAAACTGTAATAGCTGTTGCCATGTAACCAACTAACCAAACTACTGCCAGAGACACTTCCTGATGCAACATTCCATAAATGCTGGTAACCGTTATCGAAGCCAAGCGGCTTTAACGTTGCCTCTGTTTGGTAATCAAAGTCAGTACGAATAATTTGCCCCGAATGATGCACTGGTAAATCGTATTGATGCGGTTGATCTGCCGTAATGCGATACACATCGATAACCAATGGTTTCTCAAACTCTGCGATGTCAGCAACAATAATCGTGCGCTGCATTTCAGTGCCATCGTAGTAATCAGCAATTCGACCACTCATACCTTGTAAACCAGAATCGTCTGCTTTAAAAAAGTGTTTTTGGCCAAACTTAGATTCAGCTCGGGCGGTATCAAAATTATTTTGAGTTTTTTGATCAACGGTTACCGTGTTATGTGCAACGGTCTGCTTACAATATGATTTGTTTTCAGGAATGTAACGACCACCAAATTTAGGTTCAATATTTACCCAACGACCAAAACCATAATCGTGTAATACTTCCTGGCCACGATTAAACACGCTTAAATGCAAACCATCATAATGACCATGGTCGAGCGCAGAATGGTATTGATGATCGCTACCATGTTGACCAAACCAAATCAGTGCCATGGTATCGTCATTTTTTGCATCGCGATGACGCAAAATGCCCACGCCGCCCTTTTCACCTTCTGGGCCATCGGTTACAAACAAGCTGCCCCAGCTAAAGGGTTTAATGTCTTTGGTATCATGAACCGCGTTAGACAAGGTTAATCCGGATATATGCACCCACACATCTTGTTGATGGTTTGCCATGCTAAGTAAGGTATCGTTTTGCTCATAGCGGTGATAACACACACTGGTGGCCATGATCACACCTTCATCATTAATACTGATGGTTTTAGATGAATCATTAAGCGCAGGCAATGTGCCATCAGGAAACGCGGTCGACATTACGGCATAAGACGTGGTTTTAATTACCGAATCGTTAAATTGGTAAATACCGATTTCAGGTTGGCGACGTTCAATCGCTTCAGCAAATAGATAAATAGGACGTAACGAGAAACGGTGATAGTACGGCCCTTCCATGTAGTAACCGTCTGGCGAAAACAATTGGTCTAGCTGCGCAAGAAAGCCGCCACTGACTTTGTCTAATTTAAGGCCATACAGTGCTTTGTCTACTGATGCTTGATCGTTTATCGCGTAACCACAAATACCCACAGCAGCTACAGCCCATAAACCATGGTTATGAATAATATCAAAGTCATGGGCGTAGGTGACCACAAACATATCAATCATTTGTTTAAGCAGATTGTCTTCAATATGGCGTTTTTGAGATTCATCTAAAGTGTGATAAATACAGCTATACGCGCATGAGGCATAGAGCATCCACATGTTTTCATTTAACGTTTGATGAAACAACTTACCCGGCGGATTACTGTCACGGCTGACATTGCTTTCCAATGTTGGGTACACAGTGGCATAAGCGCTCAACATATCAACAATGTAATTGCGGTATTTATCTTCTTGGGTGATTAAAAATAACCGCCCAGCTAAATCCATATGAATGTAGTTTTGTTTATGGCGATTATGCTCGTAGCCGCCACCTTCACCGTGACCAGGTACTTCAATGCCCACTGTGGCCATATAATCGTCAGTTTGAGCGATATCACGGGATAATGCTTTGCCTAATAACGTCTGGGTATTGAGCGACTGTCTTAGTTGTGTTGCTTCGTCAAAATTTAACAATAACGGTTGGTAACTCATGTTTATTTCTCCTGCTTAACGGCAGTAATTTCAACAGCGTATGGGCCAGTCCATTGATAGGTTTTCTGATTTAAATTCACGCGATGTTCGGTGTTGGCATCGGCAGAAAGTTGATTGCTAACCATTAAGATCACCACTGAAGACGCTGTGGTGATTTCAATAACAGAGGCGACGTCGTTATGTCCTATTATATGAATATCACTGACGTTACCGCGAGCGCTGACCGACTGCTCAAACTCTTCGTTAAAATAACCATGAGTTTCAAGTACCGATGCTAACAATGTTGTTTTGCCTGCTGTGCGATAAATAAAAGCGGGTTCGCTGCGTAAATTGAAACTGGGGTCATTAGCGCCAGTGCGAGTAAAGAAAACCTCACTTGAGTCATTGCTGCTCGTGCCTAGCCAGGTGTAGTAAGTGTTGTTTTGTAGCCAGCTCACAAGGGCTGTATTGGTAGGCTTACCACTGGCTAAATTCCAAAGGTGTTGGTAACCATTGTCAGCGCCTAACGTAGACACTTCTTGATGGCTTTGATAATCAAAGTTAGTACGAATAATTTGACCTTCATACTGATGTGAATAATCGTATTGATGCTCACCCTCACCTGCTAAACGGTATAAATCAATTAATAGTGATGATTCAAGTTCATCTAACGCCAGCATAAACACACTACGCTGCATCGACAAGCCGTCATAATGTTGATTAGCAAAAGCGCTCATGCCACTAATGACATCACTGCCTACACTAAAAAAGTGCGGCAAGCCGTGCACGCTGTCTGCGCGTGATACATTAAAATCATTTTGACACTTTTGATCGACGGTAACGGCATTATGAGCAATCGTTTGCCGTGCATAAGATTTGTTTTCATCAAGGTAGCGGCCACCAAATTTAGGCTCTACGTTGACCCAGCGGGCAAACCCGTATTCGCGTAACACTTCCTGACCACGGTTAAAGAAACTGATCCCTAAGGTGTCAAAGTTTCCATGCCCCATACCGTGCTGGCCGTAATTCATCACCAGTTGCGAGACATCACCTTTTTTATCCTGCATGCGGATAAAGCCTTGTGCGCCATGAGTACCATCCGGGCCTTCATTTAATTCAACACTTGGCCAAAATGGCATGCCAATAACCGCGTTTTCTTCTGCATGTTCAAGGGCACGAGACAACACTAATCCGCATGGATGCATCCAGACTCTGTCTTGAATTTTGGCCATGCCCAGTAAATTGTTATCTACACCATAGTGTTTGCTGTATACACTTACAGCCACTTGTACGCCCATGTCAGTAATCGACATAGTACGTGACGCATCATTCAACGCTGGAAACTGGCCATTCGGATAGGCAGTAGACAATAACGCGTTTACGGTATTACCAATCACTTTGCTTTTATAATTATAGATATCAACTTCAGGCATATGGCGTTGCAATACTTCGGCAAATAAACACGTCGGGCGAATGGCATAACGATGATAATAAGGCCCTTCCATATAATATCCAGATGGGGCAAATAATTGCGAAATCTGTGCAAGGAAACCACCAGTGTCATTTCGATCTATTCCATATACAGCCATGTCTAGGTATTCACGTTTACCGATAGCTAAACCACAAATACCCACCGCGGCAACAGCCCAAATGCCGTGATTATGGATACGGTCAAAATCATGAGCATACTTAACGGTAAACATCTCTAGCATAGGTTCAAAGAGTCGGCTTTCAATTCGAGTACGCTGTGCATCGGTCATCACCTCGGCCACACAAGAATAAGCCAGGCTTGTATAAAGTAACCAGCAATGTTCATTCAAGATTTGGTGAAATAGGCGCCCTGTCGGATTGGTATTTTTTTGTACATGAAAATCGAAGGTTAAATACTTGTCTGCGTATTCTTCTAATAGCGCGATGACAAAGTCTGCATACTGTTGCTGCTGAGTAATTAAGAACAACCGCCCCGCTAAATTCATAAAGGTGTAGTTTTGCTTGTGACGGTTGTGCTCATAACCACCTGCTTCACCGTGCCCAGGCACATCTATTGGCAAACGCATAAAATCTTGCAACTCATTTATATGGGAGTCGATTGTTTTTCCCATCAAACTTGTGCGTCCAAACTCTTTACGTAAATCAGCTATTTCTGGCTGCGTAAGTAAAATGGGCGTTGTAGTGGTCATAGTGTTTACCTTATGGCTAAATATCTAATCTTCAATGAATACAAAATCTGTATGACAATATTGTCATACAATTTGATATCTTAACAATGATTTTTGTCACATTTACGCTTAAAAGACGCTATTATTTTAATTCTCTTAAAGTTTTTTGAAAAAAATTATTATCATAAGCCTATGTATATAAATGGTATTATTTATATATTACCGATTTAGATCACATTGGTAAGATCTTATTGTATTACAATATGTATTTAATGTTTATTATTTGTATAATGAAGACCACATTAAAAGCAGTTGGAGAAGTAACATGAATCCTTTTTTTAAAGCTGATGACCATCCTTGGGAAGAGTTAGGCGATGGCATTAAGCGTAAAATCGTTGGTTACACTGACGAGCTAATGGCTGTGCATTTGAATTTTGATAAAGGCGCCATTGGTTATGTGCATGCACACGAAATCCACGATCAGATTGGTTATGTGATTAGTGGTAGTTTTGAAGCTGAAGTCGATGGCAAAAAACAAGTGCTTAAGGCTGGCGACGCTTATATTGCTCGTAAACATCTTATGCACGGTGCTGTCGCATTAGAACAAGACAGCATCTTACTGGACATGTTCTCTCCTGCTCGTGAAGACTTTTTAAAGTAATACCGGAATAATCATAAGGTAACAGCATGAAACCATTGAAAATAGCAATTGTTGGCGAATGTATGGTTGAGCTTCAAAAGAAATTGAGCGGCTTAAAGCAAGCTTTTGGCGGTGACACGCTAAACACCGCTTTATATTTAGCCCGTTTAACTAAAGGTCAGTCCATCAAAACAAGCTATGTAACGGCATTGGGTTACGACTCATTTAGTGAACAAATGTTAACAGCATGGCAAGCCGAAGGAATTGACACGAGTTTAGTATTGCAGTTATCGCATAAAAATCCTGGTTTATATTACATAGAAACGGATGACAGTGGCGAGCGTAGCTTTCATTATTGGCGCAACGATTCAGCAGCAAAATATCTATTCGATCAACCTGAATCAGAACATCTTGCAGAACAGCTGCTCACTTATGATTACCTTTTAATCACTGGCATTACTCTAGCGATCTTAACGGAATCAGGCCGAAGCAAATTAATTTCATTACTTAAAGAATTCAAACGTGGTGGTGGTAAGGTTATTTTCGATAACAACTATCGCCCTAGATTGTGGCTAAATAAATCACAAACAATAGCTGAATACCAAAAAGTATTGGCATTGACCGATATCGCATTATTGACCTTCGATGACGAAGTGCAATTGTATGAAGACACAGATGTTCAACAATGCATTGACCGGACGCTAGCTCTGGGCGTAAACGAACTTATTATTAAAAGAGGCGCTGAAGATTGTATCGTTATTGAAAATAATCAAACCAGTTACGTAGCAGCGACCTCAGTTTCAAACGTTATTGATACCACTGCGGCTGGTGATTCTTTTAATGCTGGCTTTTTAGCTAAGCGACTTAATCACGGTAGCGCATCGCAAGCAGCATCAGCTGGCCACATGATGGCCAGTACCGTCATTCAATATCCCGGTGCCATTATCCCTATGGTAGCCATGCCAGAAATCCAATTATAATTGACCTCGAGAATACCATGATTTTTATGAACGACTTATTAGCAAAACATAAATTAATCCCCGTGATTGCCATTAATAACACTGCAGACGCAGTGCCGTTAGCCAGAGCATTGATTGACAATGGCATGCCAAGTGCTGAAGTCACCTTTAGAACCGAATGCGCAGCCGATGCCATTAAAGCCATGCGTGAAGCCTTTCCGTTTATGTTTATTGGTGCGGGGACTATTTTAACCACAGAACAAGCAGACCAGGCTATTGCAGCCGGTGTCGACTTTATCGTGAGCCCAGGGTTTAATCCTCGTGTTGTTCAGCATTGTCTTGATAAAGGTATGCCCATTGTTCCCGGAGTTAACAACCCAAGCCTAGTTGAGCAAGCCATGGAAATGGGGCTAAGGACATTGAAGTTCTTCCCTGCTGAAGCTTCTGGTGGCGTTAACATGCTAAAAGCATTAACTGCAGTTTACCCCGTTAAGTTTATGCCTACCGGCGGGGTTAATTTAGCCAATATCGATTCGTATCTTGATATTCCTGCTGTGCTTGCCTGTGGCGGCACGTGGATGGTACCAACCAATCTAATTGACGCAGGGCAATGGGACGAAATAGGCCGTTTAGTGCGTGTTGCAGTAGCACACATCAATAAATCAGAATAAAAACCTTATGGCCATCAAATGTATGGCCATTTTTCGCGGTTAACATTGTTAACACACAAAAATAAGAGTTTATAAATTATCGAGGCTAAATCATGACTATTGATATGCTTGTCGTACTTGCCTATTTTTTCTTTCTAATCGCTATTGGGTGGATGTTTAGAAAATTTACCACCTCAACCAGTGATTACTTTAGAGGCGGCGGGAAAATGTTATGGTGGATGGTTGGGGCCACCGCCTTTATGACACAATTTAGCGCATGGACCTTTACCGGTGCTGCGGGTCGTGCTTTTTCAGACGGTTTTGTGGTGGTTATTCTGTTTTTAGCCAATGCTTTTGGCTACTTAATGAATTACCTGTATTTTGCACCAAAGTTTAGACAATTAAGAGTGGTGACTGCAATTGAAGCCATTCGCCAACGTTTTGGTAAAACCTCTGAACAGTTTTTTACCTGGGCGGGTATGCCTGATTCATTAATTTCTGCTGGCATTTGGCTTAATGGTTTAGCTATTTTTGTGTCTGCGGTGTTTGATATCCCAATGGAAACCACCATTATAGTTACGGGCGCAGTGCTTGTTGTCATGTCGGTCACGGGTGGCTCTTGGGCTGTTGTGGCCTCAGACTTTATGCAAATGATTGTGATTATGGCCGTAACCATTACCTGTGCTATTGCGGCGTATTTTTATGGCGGCGGCATCGGTAACATCATCGACAAGTTCAACGGTAACTTTATGTTGGGTAACGACTTAAATTACGTCAGCGTCTTTGTACTGTGGGTAGTGTTTATCTTTGTTAAGCAATTTGGCGTAATGAACAACAGTATTAATGCCTACCGTTATTTATGTGCTAAAGACAGTGAGAATGCTAAAAAAGCCGCTGCCCTAGCCTGTATTTTAATGGTAGTTGGCCCACTCATTTGGTTTTTACCACCTTGGTATGTCAGCGCATTTATGCCCGACTTTGCTCTGCAATATGCGTTTATGGGCGACAAAGCAGGCGATGCTGCCTACTTAGCCTTTGTGCAAGAAGTCATGCCTGCCGGTATGGTTGGTTTGTTAATGTCGGCAATGTTTGCAGCAACTATGTCATCTATGGATTCTGGCCTTAACCGTAATGCGGGTATTTTTGTCTGTAACTTCTACTCACCTATTTTACGTGAACATGCTTCACAAAAAGAGTTAGTGACAGTCAGTAAAATAACCACCGTTATAATGGGCATTATCATGATTTTGATTGGGTTATTTATTAACTCACTGAGTCACTTAAGCTTGTTCGATATTGTACTAAACGTAGGTGCATTAATCGGCTTCCCAATGTTAATACCGGTATTACTGGGTATGTGGATCCGTAAAACACCTGACTGGGCTGGTTGGACAACATTGATAATCGGAGGTTTTGTTTCTTATATCTTTGGTATTGCACTGACCGCGGGTCAATTTGAAACCATATTTGGTTTAGACATTCCATTAACGGAACGAGAATGGTCTGACTTAAAGATTGGCTTAAGCTTAGCCGCGCACGTTATCTTTACTGGCGGATTCTTCTTCTTAACCATGCTGTTCTACAAAGGATTGTCTCCAGAGCGCGAAAAAGAAGTTGATCAATTGTTTATTAACTGGAACACCCCTGTTATTGCAGACAGTGAAGATCAGCAAACCTTAGACACTAAACAGCGTTCAATGCTGGGTAACCTCATCACAGTCGCAGGTTTTGGTGTACTGATAATGGCGTTAATTCCTAACGAACCAACAGGCCGTTTAATGTTCTTACTTTGTGGATCGATTGTGTTAGTCGTGGGTGTATTACTGGTATACGCCGCAAGGTCTGGCAATGCAGCCGTTAAAAAAGTTGAGAGTCAAAATGCATAACGCATCTTGTTAATCCATTAACTCAATAGTTAATAAAGGCCTTATTTATATAAGGCCTTTATTATTTGTTACATCCTAAAAAAGTTGTGATCTACATCATCGGATTTCGATTCCCTCAACCCCGCCTTCGGCTCTTTTCACTGTTGTAAGCCCCTTTAAATCAGTACATTAGCTGGTCACATTAAATCAGCACTGTCATAAATGGATTGCATTATGTCATTACAAAATCGCATTACTCATATCATCAAAGATCCACTTCTGTCAGCAAAACAAAAGTCAAATTACTTGGCGTTAGAAGCTGAGAACAGTCTTGATTATGTTGAAGTCTCCGAGCAGGCATTAGCAGCAAAACAAGCTGGCATTATTTGCGATATGTTTGAAGGTCATGCGCCATATAAACCACGCTATGTATTGCCAGATTATGCCCGGTATCTCAGTCAGGGATCTGATTATTTAGAGATGCCACCAGCGCAAGACTTTGATGATGCCTTAAACGCACTCATGGTGCTTTATCATCATGTGCCCTCGGTCACCAATATTCCCGTGTATTTAGGCCAACTCGATACACTGCTCATGCCATTTGTATCAGATATGGACAATGATGCCATTTACCGGAAATTAACCCGCTTTTGGATTTTATTGGACCGCACCCTGCCCGATGCATTTATGCATGTGAATATTGGCCCAACGGATAATATAATTTGTCGTACGCTGTTACGCATTGATGCTGAGCTACAACAAATAGCCCCAAACCTCACCTTTATGTACGACCCAAGCACCACCCCAGATGATTTATTGCTACAAGCCACCAGCAATATTTGCTTGTGTAATAAGCCGCATATTGCCAATTACCCAATGCATGCCAACAGTTTTGATGAGCGCGGATTTGGGATTGTGAGTTGTTATAACGCCCTGCCATTAGCCGGAGGCGCCAATACCTTAGTGCGTCTTAATCTTAAGCAAGTGGCAATACAATCAACCAGCATTACAGACTTTTTTGAACGCGCCTTGCCCTATTATTGCCAACTCACCTATGAGCTGATTGAAGCACGCTCGGCATTTTTACATCAACAATCACATTTCTTTGACAGCTTTTTAGTTAAAGAGCAGCTTATTGATGAGTCGCGGTTTTCTCCGATGTTTGGCATTTATGGCATGGCAGAAGCAGTGAATACATTGCGAGGGATCTCCAATGAGTCTCATAGTACGCAACACACTTATGGCCATCACCAGGAGGCTAATGCTCTCGGGCTTAAAATATCACAGGCATTGGATCAAATTGTGACCACCACGCCAGTAACTTATGGCCTCAACGAACGTGCCTTGTTGCATTCACAAAGTGGCATTAGTCTCGACACTGATGTGACACCTGGCGTGAGGATCCCTAATGGTTTTGAACCGGATCCTATTAGCCATATTCAAGCAGTGGCGCAACATCATCAATATTACCCTGCCGGCATAAGTGATATTTTAAGCTTAGATGAAACCATAAAAGCCAATCCTCAAGCCATGATGCAATTGTGCAAAGGCGCGCTAAGTATGGGCTTTAGAGAATTTACCGCGAATGTAGCTAACACAGAATTAATTAGAGTCACAGGCTACATGGTGAAACGTTCGGACATTGAAAAGTTTAGCCAATGCGGCTCTCGCACCAACACCACAGGCTTAGCCGCTGAAGCCGCTGCCAATACTGGGATGATGCAAAGAAAAGCACGGGTGATTGCCCATGAGCAAGTGCCCATTTGTTATGAGTAGAGAAGCCATTGTAAGTCAAATACTGCCATTTTCATGTGTCGATGGACCCGGCAGTCGTTTGGTTATATTTTTGCAGGGGTGTAATTATCAATGTAAAAACTGTCATAACCCATATACGATTAATGTCTGCAATGCGTGTGGTGATTGCATCGAGCATTGTCCTCAACAAGCCCTTAAGCGAGTAAAGATTGGCACTAAAGACCATATTGCGTGGGATAAAAACCTGTGCAGCCAATGTGATACCTGTCTGAGCATTTGCCCTACACAATCGTCTCCTAAAACCACCACTTACAGCGTTGAGCAGTTGGTTGCAATAATCGAAGCGCAAAGGCATGTGATTAATGGCATTACCGTGAGTGGCGGTGAAGCCAGTTTACAATTGCCCTTTGTGATTAACTTATTTAAAGCCATCAAGTCTACGGCACATATAGCACACTTAAGTTGCATGATTGACACCAATGGCAGTTTATCGATAACAGGCTGGCATAAGTTACTGCCTTATTTAGATGGCGCAATGGTCGATTTAAAAGCCTGGCAACAAGACACACATCGCTATATTACTGCTCGTGATAATCATCCGGTGTTTCAGTCAATAACATGGTTAGCAGCGCAGCATAAATTATATGAAGTAAGGCTCTTATCTATCCCAACAATGACTGATTATGATGTCGAAATTGAAGCATTAGCCAATTACCTTCGACAATTGCCCTCCTCTACGCAGATCAAACTCAATGCATTTCATCATCACGGTGTAGAAGGAATCGCCGCACAATGGCCAGTTTGTACTCAAGATGATATCGAATTACTCGCCAGCCAACTTATACAGCGTGGCGTAAATAACATCACCTTACCCACAATATATTTGAATGAGTCCAGACGGATGCCTTAACGCTTAAGTCTTAGCCCTTAATCATAAACGCTTAAGCATATGTCTTAAGCATTAGCGCTTAATCTCAGGTCGACAATGTAATATTTGATCAAATAGCCAACGTAAGGCTGGATCGTTCATGCTTTGACGATGCCACACCACACTATAGGCAACACGGCCATATTCAATCGGTAACGTTTTTATCACCAGCCCTTGAGCCTGTTTTGCTTGCGTTGCCCAACGATGAGAGCAGGTAAACAGTAACTCACTGTGATGACACATCGTGGCGGCGCTGCCAAAATCAGCAACCGAGATAGGCACATGACGTTTCCTTGCTTGCTGAGCCAATAGAATATCAAAGAATGGCGTATTCAAATCGGTATCACTAATACCAATATGACCAAAGCGTAAATAGTCTTCCAGGCTTAGATGAGTTTGAGCGCTTAAAGGATGGTTAGGATGCATTAGGCACACCATTTCATCATTCATTAAGGTTTCCCAAACTAGGTTTTCATCAATATGAGTCGGTTGACTAAGATCATGCGGCAAAATAATAAAATCTAATGAGCCATTTGTTAGCCCGTCAAAGCCAATATTATCTTTATTGTAAATATCTAAGTGAATATTGGGCGCCACCGTTAAGATATGAGCGCACAGCTTCGCGGCTAATAATTCAAAGGTACTTTCTCGCATCGCAATGGAGTACCGACCTTGGTACTGCGCAGGGTTAAACACGTCCTGATTCATGATCTGGTTCATGTCATTGATCATTTGCTGCACGCTTGGCGCTAATCGTTTTGCTAATGGCGTCGCGATCAAAACATTGCCATGACGATAAAATAATTCGTCATTAAGATTATCCCTAAGCTGGCTTAAGGTTTTACTCACTGAAGATGGGCTCAAACATAAGCGCTCGGCACTGGCGGTAACACTTAGTGTATCGAGCATCACATGCAAGGTTATTAAGTGTTTCATACTAATACGAGAAAGTTTTGCCAAATCCATACGCTAATAAGCCTTCATCAGAACGAGAGTAAAATATAACTCGTTGCCAGCATCAGAGATACGCCAAGACTTGATAATCACGAAGCAATTCACACTCAAGCAAAATAACCTGTCAGAATTGACGCGTTATCCATCAATAAGCACAAATTAATCTCACAACTTTCTCTTTAAATTTATTCCTAACGCTCATTCCTAACACTGAGACTTCACCACTCACGCTTCAAGATTTGCACTTCAAAATTAGCGATCTACAACTGGCAAGTCATATTTTGTCATGCCATGAAAAAAGTCTTCCTCTTATTCTTAAAGAGGAAGACTTTAATGTTGTTAATTTAAATCGACCAACTTAAATCAATCAACTGATATAGCTTTGACCTGCATACATAATGAAATGACGTAGTGCCAGTACACCGGTTAAGCTGCAACACGCTACCGTCAACATCATCGCCTTGGTATGGCGAGCCTTAGAAGGTAGAAACATTGACAATATAGGGATACAAAAACCAATCCCAACCACACCATACCAAAACACACTCGCCCAAATATCTTGAGTCAACGAAGCTAATGCCTCTACCGCTGCGCCGCCTGTAAAATACAATGAGGTAAACAGCATGACTAAAAACATCATTTCAGTAATGATGACCGGTAAATCTAAACCGTGTAACTTCATCACATCGTCGTCATGTGTTGTGCTGTTAAAGCAGGTTAATGCCACAATTAAGTTTCCTGCAGCGCCAGCTGATAAACCCGATGCTAAAAACAACGCCGGTAAGATTGCCGTATTTAACATAGGGTATGCATTCATCGCCGAAAGCAGAAAACCGGTATAGGCTCCCACACCAATCGCAAGAACAAACAAGAGTATTTCAATCACTTTACGAAATGGCATTAATAGATGACTTATCGGCACTAAGAACCCCAACTTCCATTTTGGCAGTTCATCGCGCAGTACAATCATCGAATACGCGATACCCAAAGGTGAATACGCTAATAACGCAACCACACCAATGGCCATCACAGAGTCGAAATTGTAATTGATTAAAATCAACCAAAAATGAAATGGTTTGGTTAAGTCAAATACCAAACATGCAAGCCCTAAGCTAATCGCCACAGGACCAATAATCGCAGAAGCTTTTGAGATTGGGCTTTCAATCTGTTTATCTTTGCTATACCAACGCATAACAATACCAATCAGCACGCTACCTGCCGATAACCCGGCCATAAATAAGTAAATGGCAATAATCCAGTTCCACACCACAGGATCGTATTGCGCCATATCGCCCCAGATATTGTTCATGATTGAATCCCTCCACGTTTAGTCGGAACACGGTAAACCCTAGGTTTGGTGCCTAAATGGGTTTTATCTTGATAAGTTATTTTGGTATTGAGTAACTTAGCCACGTCGCTGTTACTGTCGTTAGCATCGCCAAAATACAATGCATCGGTAGGACACACCGTCACACAAGCGGGTTGCTCACCTCTTGCCAAACGCGTGTCTTTACAGAAATTGCATTTGTCAGCCGCTTTAGTGATGGGGTTAATAAATCGGACTTTATAAGGACACGCCGCCACACAATACATACAACCGATGCACTTATCGTTATGGATAGACACTAGGCCATTTTCATCGATGTAAGCTGCACCTGTAGGACACACAGTGACACAGGGCGCGTCTTCACATTGCTGACATGACACTCTATGGTATTTAAAGTGAAGATTAGGTGCTTCACCAAATGGTCCTTCTACTCGTACTTGCAGGCGGGTTACCCCTTCTGGTACATCATTTTCGCTACGGCAGGCTACATTACACGCTTGGCAGCCGATGCATTTGTTTTCGTCATGCACCATGACATATCGTTTATTCATAGGAGACTCCAAATCAATTAGTTACGGCTAAATTTTTACCAACTTAACACCAGTGGTATGTATGTTCATGCCACAAACTGGCGCACTCGCATTGGGTAATAAATTGCCGCAATGAATGCCTTTACCCGTTGCACGAACCAACTCTTTGTTTTTAGAGCCAAAGCCCATGTACGCAAATACGGTGTCTTGACGAATACCCGGCGTGACTAACGCGGTCCCTTCTTCACTGCCGACACTGCTGGTTAATTGAATGGCATCACCACTGTGAATATTTAAACGGCCTGCCGTAATAGGATGGATCCAAATAGCATTGTCAGACATCAAGTTGGCTAACATTGGAATGTTATGCGTTGCCCCGTTGGTATGAACGGCCACTTTGCCTTGAATAAAATACAATTCGTCAGCTTGCTTAAGCTGCACTGGGCGATGCTTAATCACACCTCTTCCGGGCGCCATGTCTTCAACTTGCGCTGAGGTTAACTCTATTTTTCCGCTCGGGGTTTTAAATGTCATTGCCGATGCGTAGCTGCCGTCATGATCAGCATGTCGAGCATTAGGGTATGCGTTAACAAATTCGGCAACCATACTCGGTTCACGTAACATTAACGGCTTGCCATAACTGACATAACCCATTTTTTTGATGTGTGCTAATAGGTTGTGATCGCGATTAACCTGCATAAGTTGTAAAGTTTCAATGTTTTCCCATGGGTAAAACTTCTCAAGTCCTAACGCATGGCCTAGCTCTTTAAAGATTTGCCAGCTTGGGCGAGTATTACCAATGGTTTCCACCGCACGTTGACGCACATAATAAGCCGGGTTTTTACCAGACTTATCCGCAATTTCTTCATCACGTTCAAGGTAGGTAGACTCAGGTAAAATAATGTCGGCATACGCCGCTGTTTCACTGATGTACAAATCGCAGCACACCACTAATTCTAGTGCTTTAAGCGTTTGTTCGACTTTTGCTCTGTCTGTTAGCGTTTGCAACGGGTTAGTACGACTCATTACCCAGGCTTTGAGTTGATAGGGTTTAGCCTCTAATGTTGCATCTATGATGGTTTGATACACACCACCTGACGACCACATGAGTTTGTATTGCTTTTCAACTTGATCAATGCGTATCGCAGAAATTTTAGGCATCCCTTCAACACCCGGTGTGGCTAATTCTGGCGCGACAGCTTCACCGGCAAACTTATTGTAACCCGGAGCTTTTTGGCCCATGTATATGCCACCTTTGCGCTCAATATTACCAATCAAAATATTGGCAGCATAAATAGCGCGGCGCATATCAAATTCTTCTGGAGTAAAAGTCGCACGATGGCCAAAATCAACTACCGCATGTGGTGCATGGCTAGCGTATTCATGGGCGATACGACGAATGGCAACCGCAGACACATCTGAAATCGATTCTGCCCACTCAGGAGTATATTGTTTAACTTCTGCCGCAAACTCATCAAAACCGACAACATATTGTTCAACAAATTGACTGTCATACAAATTGTCATAAATCAGTACATGGCATAAGGCTAATGCCACTGACACATCAGTGCCTGGACGTATGGCGTGCCATTCATCGGCTTTATCTGCTACCACAGAGAAACGAGGTTCAAATACAACTAACTTGGCCCCTTTATCCATCTGAGCTTGCATCATGCCTCTGGTTTCAGACATGTTAATGCCTTCATAGATATTATGACCAAAATTGATAATGTATTCAGAGTTACCAAGGTCGCGCTTCATTTTGGTGCCGAACATGGCTTTCGCGGCAATTTCATAAGCGCCAGGACATGTTGAAGCGTGTGTGAATGTATTGGGCGTACCGAATGCCGCCGCTAAGTGAAAAACATGGCCGTCTAACGAACCAGATTTAGATGAAAACGCGACAGTTTCTGCACCATATTGTTTTTTTATGGTGTTGAGTTTCTCGGCGATAAATTGATAAGCATCGTCCCAGCTAATTTCGGTCCATTTACCTTCACCACGTTCACCAGCACGTTTTAGCGGTTTAACAATTCGCTGTGGATCGTATAACAAGCTATGCCCTGCACCACCACGAGCACACACTTTACCGCCGAAGGATTTGGCTTCTTTATTGCCGCTAATAAACACATTTTTGCCATCGACAATGCGTGCCTTAATTGGACAGCGTGTCGAGCACATTTCGCAAATACTGGCCACTTCAGAAGCAATCCCTTTAAGAGGTTGTTTCTCTATTGCTGCTAGCGAGCCAGGTAAAATACTTGCCAGCGCACAAGTTGCACCACTGGCACCAGCTCCCTTTAAAAAATGACGCCGATTTAACTGAATCATAATTGCCCCCTTCACCTTGGCGAAGCTTAACGTTATTACGGTTAACTTTGATTTAACGGGCTTAAGGATTAAACATCTCACTAAGCTCCATCGCTAAATACATTGTTAACTCTTAATACTATTAGGGGTATTGTGGTAAACCACATTGCGCATCATCATTTGATAGCCATCACGGTTTAAACGCTCAAAACATAACGTTAAATGAATTTAGGGTCGCTAAGATAGGATTCTGGAGGAAGGTTTACTGGTATATCAATGAATACACGGCAACCTGTTTGCCAAGGTGCGCTATAGTCACTTTCACATTTGGCTAAACTGATTTGGCCACCAAACTTCATAATGACATCATTACAAATGGCCAAGCCGAGCCCTAAGCCATTTTCTTTAGTAGAGAAAAACGTTGTTTTAAAATCTTCGTTTGAACACGTAAGGCCAATCCCATTATCGTATATTTTTAACTGTAAATGCCCATTGACCAGTCTTAGCTCAATGAAAATCTTCTTTAAACCCTGCTGTAAATGATGTGTTTCAGCCAATGCATCAATCGCATTTTTTAATACGTTTATCACGACCTGACAAAAACCAACCTTATCGCCTTTTAACATCATTTCACCGCAATTGAATTGGCTTTCAACAATAATTTTGTGACTTAAAAACTCATGGGCTAATAACTCTAAACACAAGGTAATTTGTTCACACACATCAAAATCAATACTTTGAGTGTCTTTTCGTTGCAACAAAGTTCTTATCCGATGCACAATTTCTCCGGCACGATTCGATTGACGCAATATTTTACCGAGCAATTGGTATTGCACAGAGTCTTCACCATAATGTTTAGCCTGTTCTAGCATGCCTCCTTCACTGTATTGTGTTATTGCAGCAATGGGTTGATTAAGCTCATGGGCTAAACCTGCTCCAATTTCACCTAAAATCGCCGCGCTTTGTAATCGCTCTAATTGTAATGCTTTGGTTTTTAACTGACGCTCTGTGGCCAGTAAATTCTCACTTTTCCTTATAAACCGGTATTCAAGCCACAAATGATAAATTGTGGCAATAATAAATAAACCAATAAAACCAAAACCCCACTGTTGATTAAGCTTAATCCATTGCCAAGCCTGTATGTAAAGAGGCTCTTTACTGGCTTGTAGATCTAACGCTTTAAATAACTTAATCACTTCAAATTGGCTTATTGGCGCTGCCCAACCACGATTTTGACCAATGATTGAAATAGGATCGGACTCACTAATGGAAAATAATGCGCGGGTGATGTCAGTTCTGACGGTTAAAGGAACCGTATCAGATGAGGCAAAAGACCAATTAGGATACAAAGGAGTGCTCACCGCACAGTCGTAACCGTCTGGGGTGATATCATTAATCACACGAAAGTGTTCCGCATTGATGTAGCCTTCTGCAACCATTTGCTCAAAGGTGCAAAAAGGCGTAATCGCAATATCTGCTGTGTTATCACGTACCTGATAAATTAACGGCTCTAACGGAAACCCAAGAAAAGAAACATTATCGAAAAAATGTTCGGTAGGATAATCCATAGAATGAATCAAGCCCATCGCCGCTTGATACCCGCCTAGTGCATTAGGATCGCTTGCAACGGCAGAATGACCAGCTAAATCTGCTAGTGTAAATAAATCACTCTCTTTCCTAACGATAATGGTGGCACCAATCGCAAACGTATTACCGCCATGTTTATCGCTTTTCATGGTGGCTAGCCACGAAATAGGAAAATCATCACTCATGCTAAAATAATGACCCGGATTTGTGACCACAAATTGCACCTGACCATTCATTAACTGTTGGTTCATTTGAGTAAAATCTAGCGGTACCACTTCAAAACTGGCTGACGGTACTGTTGAAGTAAGGTAATCCATCAGCGGTTGCCAACGCGTAATACTTTTTGCCACGCCATAATTTGCCAGCACAGCCACACGATAATGCACAGCATCGTTATCTGTTAAGGTCTCTGTCTTGTTAATTGTAGATGTTGCATCTGCACTCGATAACACCATCAATGAAGTTATCAAGATAAATAGTAACGTTATAGCTCGGCGCATTTAATGCTCATCACTCTTAATAGGTCGCAGGTAGCAGGTCGCAGATAATGACATTTTAAAGCACTATTTAAGCCAATAAAGTTGCATATCGCACAAAACACAATCAACAATTTGCTCAATAGTGAGTAATGATTACACTAAGCAGTAACCATCCAAGCCTGTGATTAATATGCCTACTATTCAACGCCTTTACATGGTCGATGACGACTTAGCGATACTCGATTCAATGCAATTTATGTTGTTGCAGTACGGTTATGATTTACAGGTTTTTGATAGTGCCGAACACTTTTTAAACAGTATAGATACATCACTGCCAGCCTGTTTAATTGTCGACAGTAATATGCCTGATATTACCGGCCAGCAATTACAGCAAACACTGGTGAGTGCGCAAAGTCCCATCGGGATCATATTTCTCACTGGACATGGTGATCTCCCCATGGCCGTTAATGCATTTAGACAAGGTGCCTGTGATTTTTTTCAAAAACCAGTAAAAGGCAAAGAGCTGGTGCAAGCAATAGAAAAAGCCTTGCTAGTAAGCGGACATGAGTATGAAAAAATACAACTACAACAGCGCTACAGCACGTTAACAGAAAGAGAAGATCAAGTATTGCAGCTGCTTATTGCAGGTAAAACCAATAAACAAATGGCCGATACGCTTTTTGTGTCATTGCGAACCATTGAAGTTCATAGAGCAAAAATCATCAAAAAACTCGAAGTACATAATGCTGCTGAACTGGCTAAATTCAGTCCATTCTTGTCTGATAATACCAATATGGATTGATGCTAACACCTGAATTACCGCGATGTTATTGATTAAATTTTACCCGCTCATCTTCACTGTATTGTCATAAATACAGCATTATCCCTACATTAACTGCGCCTTTAAGCTTATTTTCATAAAGTTTTGCTTATATTTACTCACAATTTCGACATTGACATTTTTTGTCATTCTTAGATTATGGTTCAGCAAACAACATATTAAAAATATAAAAGGAAATACCATTACAATGAAAAAGTCCTTAATTTCTATCGCATTAACAGCAGCGCTATTGACAGCCTGTGGCGGCGAACAACCCACACCTCCTGCAAAAGTGAGTACACCAGCGGCACAACCTGTTGTAGCTAAAGCAGAGTTAGGTACTTTTGGTATTGATTTATCCGCACGTAATGAAGCCATTAAACCAGGTGATGATTTCTTTATGTACACCAGTGGCACATGGTACGACAACTTTGAAATGCCAGCCGATAAAACTCGCTATGGTGCATTTAGTGTATTAGCAGAGCGCAGTGAAGATCAAGTTAAAGCGATTATTGATGACATCGCCAGTCGTGAAAACTTAACCGACGAAGAACAGCTAATTGCTGATTTTTATCATGCTTACATGGACACAGACACCATTAATAAGCGTGGTATCACTGCGATTCAACCCACGTTAGATCAAATTAATGCCATCAAAAATACCGATGACTTAACTAAAGTCTTTGGCCAGGCCTGGCTCACAGGGGCCTCATCTCCGATTGGCGGCGGCATGTGGTTTAACCGTTTAGACCCAGACCAGTATGAAATGACCATAGGTGCGGGTGGCCTAGGATTACCCGATCGTTCATATTATTTAGAAGACAGCGAGCGTTTTAGTAGTATTCGTGATGCTTATGTAAAACACATTGCTACCATGCTTAACTATGCAGGTATTGAAAATGGCGAACAACATGCAAAAGCCATTTTAGCGCTCGAAACCCAAATTGCTGAAGGCCAATGGCCACGTGAAAAGCGTCGCGACCGCGACCTAACCTTAAACCAAATTAGCCGCAGCGATTTAGCCAAAACATACCCTGGCTTTAATTGGGATCTGTTTTTTGAACAAACCGGCTACCAAGTCCCGCAGTTAAACATTTCACAACCAGAACCGGTTAACGCCATGATTGGCTTAGTCAATAATAGCGATCTTGCAGTATGGAAAGACTACCTCACCTTCCATACCATCACCAATAATGCTGAATTATTGTCTGAAGACATCTTTAATCAAAACTTTGCCTTTTTTGGTAAAACATTAAATGGTCAAGAAGAGCCACGTCCACGTTGGAAACGCGCAGTTGAACAAATGTCTGGCACCCAGTCATTAGGGTTTGCGATTGGTAAAGTCTACGTAGAACGCTATTTCCCTGAATCATCTAAACATCAAATGGCAGAGCTAGTTGAAAACCTTCGCACAGCGCTAGGTCAACGTATTGATGGCTTAGATTGGATGGGCGAAGAAACCAAAGTCAACGCACACGCCAAGCTTGCCGCATTTACCCCTAAAATTGGTTACCCAGATGTATGGCAAAAATACGATGGCTTATCATTAAAGAAAGATGACTTAGTCGCGAACATTGCCCAGCTTCGTCAGTATTTCCAGGATGATAGCGTTGCAAACGAGCTTAAGAAAACTGATCGTAATCGTTGGGGCATGACCCCGCAGTTTGTGAATGCGTATTACAACAGTTCGTTTAATGAAATTGTATTCCCTGCAGCGATATTACAACCTCCGTTCTTCGATCCAAATGCTGATCCAGCAGTAAATTATGGCAGTATTGGTGCAGTTATTGGCCATGAAATGGGCCACGGATTCGATGATCAAGGCTCTAAATCAGATGCGCACGGTATTCAGCGCAATTGGTGGACAGATGCAGATCGCGCCGCCTTTGAAGCCAAAGCCGATATGTTGGCTCAACAGTACAGCCTATACGAACCGCTACCAGAAAACTTTGTTAATGGCCGTAACAGCCTAGGCGAAAACATTGGCGATGTGGGCGGATTGTCTATGGCATACCATGCTTACAAGTTAAGCCTAAACGGTAAAGAAGCACCTATTATCGACGGCACCACAGGCGATCAACGCTTCTTTATGGCGTGGGCACAAGTGTGGAAAGAAAAACGCACTGAGCAAAGTATGCTAAGTCAATTACGTGCAGGCACCCATGCCCCAGGTCGTTACCGTGCACTAGCACCACGTAACCACGATGCATGGTACAAAGCGTTTGATGTTAAACCAGGTGACAAGCTGTATTTACCAGAAGATCAACGCGTGCGTATTTGGTAGTTTTACAGATTACAGATTACGTACTTGGAGTTAGGCTTTAGGCGTTAAGCGTTAGGAAATATCATTTAATGCTTAAAACCGTACGATAATCAGTTTTGATGCAATAAGCATCCGACACAAAAAATGCCAGTCAGTTAACTGACTGGCATTTTTATCGCTATATCTGCGAAGACCTAAAATAATACCAATGGCCTTTTGGTTAATTAATAACCGAGGAGATTGAGACCTAGACACACATTCGGATTGATTAATCTGTTACTGGTCAAAGCGTTTAATCACTCTACAAGTCGATTAACAATTTCCTCTTGATAAGATTTAACCGTAGAGAAGCTTTGTATTTTCATAAATAAGTCCGAGGCCGTTTGCTTAGATACACCTGCTAAATTAACCCCTTTATACAGTGCGGGTAGCGTGTTTTGTTTTATGGCGTTATCTGCAAATATTAAATTTAATTTGACGACACGGGCCAATTCTTCTTGATAGAGAAAAAATTGCCTTAAATGTGTATTCTCTATTTTGGCCGTTTTAGATCTGTCTATTGTTAGGATTTCATCTATTAAGCGGTTTAATCTACTGCGAAACTCAATCGCTTCATCCATCACTTCAAGCCATTTTATGTCAGTATTTGATAACAAAGCCAAAAAGAACAATGTACGTGCTTTGTTATAATTAATGAACCCTGGCCACATAACATCTTCACTAGAAATACTAAGTGCCCTATCAAACTGGTCACATGCAGATTTTAAATACATGGTCACATCTTCTATAATTGACGGAGAAATAGAGCCAATAGCTTTGTGCACCACACTAAGACCTTCAAGTGAGAGAATATCGATATTCCCCATATTTAAAGACTCTCTGAGCAAGTGCATGCCCTTTTTGTTGTAATATAAGCCAAGGTAATTGTGATAAATTGTTTTTGTGACCGGATTTCGCAATATAGGGCCACGCACATGCAGAAGATCAGCATGGATATTAAAATTACCATAAGCAACAAAATTCTGGTATGAAACAACAGCTTTAAATAACTTTATTGATTCAGTAATTTGAATTGAATTTCCCTTGCTTACCGAATGCAGTATGTCACGTTGCCTATCTACCTCTGTTAATATCTTGTCCATCCGTTGTTTATAGCGTTTTTTGTCTGTATCAGAAGCATTAAAAACAGCAGGAAATAACACAATGAGATCAATCATATACTGCAACGTATCAGCAAACAGAACAGCAGTACCGGACTCTTTTTTTAACTTATATTCAACGGAATCGAATAGTGCTTTGTCTAGTGCTTTTTCATCTTTAGACTTGAATTGATTAATTAACTCTGGAAGTGAAATGACATAGTGCTCATTATCAAGAATGTTACCTTCCATTTTACTTATATTGTTCACACTATCGATGGATGTATATGTCCTGACAGCAATAAAAAGGGCTAATAGTGCAATGCAGAACCCAGGGTAAGAGCATGAAAATTCACTTGCCAAAAATAACCTTTTCAAGGTAATTGGTGTTGCGATTAGCTTTCATTTGTTTTGCTCTTACTCCTTTCTTAAAGCTTGTCTCTGACTGAAGACGATTCA
>NZ_JCAYNT010000020.1:0-89767 GCF_059758095.1 Shewanella sp. MF05913 | reverse complement strand
GAGACTACTACGTTGATAGGCAAGGTGTGTAAGCGTTGTGAGGCGTTGAGCTAACTTGTACTAATGACCCGTGAGGCTTAACCATACAACCCAGATGGGTTTTACTGATACGACTTAGTATTAGAATAGAGCGCTTAAGCAGTGCGAGAACTCAAACTCAGAAATAAGCAATCAGCTTTCCGAATTATTATTTAATGCATCAAGATTAATGCGTTAGATAACCAAAATTTGTCTGGAAACCATAGAGCTGTGGTACCACCTGATCCCATTCCGAACTCAGAAGTGAAACACAGTATCGCCGATGGTAGTGTGGGGTCTCCCCATGCGAGAGTAGGTCATTTCCAGGCGCCTAATTTCTCTGAAAAGAGAGGCTCGAATGAGCAAGTCTCCTAGTGATGACACACTAGTGACTTAAAAGCATTTAGCATCCTGCGTAAGCAATTTGCTAAAGGAGCGGTAGTTCAGTTGGTTAGAATACCGGCCTGTCACGCCGGGGGTCGCGGGTTCGAGTCCCGTCCGCTCCGCCAATTACATCGAAGCCTCGTCTAACGACGAGGCTTTTTTGTATGTAAAATTTAAAGCGAACACTGAAGTTGGAGCGATAGCTCAGCTAGGACGCAATGTTCACGAGGCTGAAATCCCCGAGATTGATTGGTATTCACCCTATTTATTGCGAAGTTATTATTTCTATAAGTTTTAGGCGGCTTGTTAAACTGATGTCGTGGGTTCATTTTTACCACAAATCAGTGTCCGCTCCGCTAATGACATCGAAGCCTCATCTAACGACGAGGCTTTTTTGTATTTGGAATTTATGCTATTTCCCTGTAAACACAACAATAATCAGCGCTTAATGATGTTCTGTTAGCAATGTTGCTGTCATGATGATTGTTTATCCTATGTTCTTGGCTCTCAAGAAATAAAATGTGCGTTTCATGTCAAATGTACGATTTGATTTTGTTGTATGTTTTAAATACTCATTTGATAGCCGCTTTGCTCACCGTAGCTAATTGCATATATGTTTTATTCGCAATCAATCGCTTCACTTTTTCCATTTCAGGGTTTATCCAGCTTTTAGTTGGTTGATTCAAAATACACATTTATCGCTTATAACTCGCATATAGGTCATTAACAAAACTTTCCAATTTAGCCGTTTTGAGATATTACTGTTGAGTTGTTGTAATTCATTCAGCTACTTATTAGCAAATTTCCTATTATTTCGATCTATTTTCTTGCCAATAGCATATTGCTCCCCTAACTTAAGTGCCAATTGCATGGGATAAGGAATAACGATGAAGTTAGAAATGATTTGCACAGGTGAAGAAGTGCTATCTGGTCAGATAGTGGATACCAATGCAGCTTGGGTTGCGAATACCTTGATGGAGTTAGGCATTGAGATGCAGCATCGTGTGACGGTAGGTGATCGGATGGATGACCTCGTCGCTGCATTCCAAGAGCGCAGTAAGCATGCAGATGTCATTATTGTTAATGGTGGCTTAGGGCCGACTAGTGATGATATGTCTGCGCTAGCCATGGCGAAAGCTAAAGGTGAAGATCTTGTCGAGAATGTACAATGGCGTGAGCATTTAGAAGATTGGTTTACCCGTAATAATCGGGTTATGGCTAAGAGCAACTTAAAGCAAGCTTGGTTACCGGCTTCTGCTGTGATGGTCGATAATCCTGTCGGCACAGCATGCGGCTTTAGAGTAAAATTGAATAATGCATGGTTATTCTTTACACCAGGTGTTCCTTTTGAATTAAAGCACATGATCACCGAACAGTTTATTCCATTTATTACTGAAGAGTTTGGTGTTCAAGAAAAGTCAGCATTAGAAAAGTTACTCACTATTGGCCATGGTGAGTCATCTTTAGCGGATACTCTTTCTGAAATCTCTTTACCTGCTGGAATTGAATTAGGTTATCGTTCTTCAATGCCACACATTGAAATCAAGATATTTGCGCGTGGTGATAACGCTATTCGTCAGTTACCTGATGTAACAAAGCAGGTTAAAGCTTTATTAGGGTGTGCAGTCGTTGCTGAAAATCGCCCAACATTAGCAGCAGAGATCCATCATCGATTATACCAGTCCGGTTTTAGCCTTAGTGTGGCAGAATCTTGTACTGGTGGCATGATCACCAGTCAATTGATCGACTTTGCGGGAAGTTCATCGTACTTGCATCATGGCTTAGTGACTTACAGTAATGAGTCTAAAGTGAAGGTGCTGGGCGTTAATCCACAAATACTTGACGATCATGGTGCAGTATCTATTCAGACTGTTGAAGCAATGGCGCAAGGTGTACGGGGCATTTTAGACAGTGATTTTGCATTAGCCACTAGCGGTATAGCGGGTCCTGAGGGAGGATCTGATGACAAACCTGTTGGAACCGTTGCCATCGCATTAGCAACTAAACACGGGGTATACAGCCAAATGGTCAAGTTACCAAAACGATCACGCCAGCTTGTCAGAAGTATGAGTACGGCAATAGCTTACGATATGCTTCGTCGTGCATTACTTGAAGAAGCTGTAATTGTTGATTATCCGTCAATACCTCGGTTCGCCAAGTAAGTTTATGCTAGCTTGCTTATCACTGTGATAAGCAAGCTAGATTTAATGACTAGGCTGTAAGGTCTTCAGGCAATTGATTGTTTTTCGCTTTTTGATAAAAGTAAGCCACTGTCAACAAAATCACCCCAATCAGAATAAATGCGACGATTTTTTGAATTAACTCAAATGACGCCATATCGACAAAAATCACTTTGATACAAGCAAAAGCAAATAGTAATGCCGCGAGCCTGACTAGGCTTGCTTGTTGAGGTCGTAAGCTGATAAACATCACTGCACTGGCATGTACGACTAATAGCACAGCACTCATTGGCGCTGCTACGCTGGTATCGAATTGGTAGCTCCAGAATAAATAACTTAATACTAATAAAGTATGCCAAGCCCATTTTAGTGCGGTATGAGTGACTATTTTTCTGTGCGCTCTAATACCTAATCTCGCTGTTAGTAAATATCGAGCTAATAAAGCTAGCACTCCAAGCTCTGCTAAATTAATCAGTAAGTTATTAATATTTAACGTCAGCTGTGTTTCACTGTGAAGCGCAATAGGTAAAATAGCACAGATAAAGATTGCCGCGTATGCCAGGCTATAACTAGGTGCTAAGGCCGACTTTAGATGTTGACCTATACGAGTGTTTCTCTCGGTAATGACACTGAAATAGCCGCAAATAATTAGCGCTGTGATTGCCCATGATGGATAGAGTAGATTGGTAACAGTTTGACTCAGTACAGCTATTACTAAGGCAATATAATATGGCGCAATATGCCATTGAAGCGTGGTCATTTGCTGCCACTTCTTAGGGAGCAGAGTATAACGCCAGCTGATAAATCCAATAAATGATAAACCAATCACCAATGCGATTAGCCCTTGCCACAGTTCTGCTATGCACATTGCTGCAGTGATCATGGTTGCTAATACCGTGAGTATTTGCGACTCATAGCGAAGGCTTTTGTGATTAACGACGTATGCCAATCCTAAGCTCATGAGACTGCTTACCCATAATGCGATAGCAATATAGTCTGGGTAACTGCGCACAATTTTAGGCAATAGCAGTAACGGTAAAGCTAAATAACAGGCCAACTGAACGTAGTAAGCAAAGCGAATTAACTTGGCATCGGCGTAATATTTTTTGTACCAATAATACGCGAGTAATAGTCCAATAAAGAGCTCAATACGGGCTAACTTAGCGTTCATCGCTTGGTCTGCAAAACTCAGGCTATTGGCATCGACCATGCCAATAATCACTAATCCTAATAGCGGTAGTTGCACTAACCAAGCTAACATTTCGCTAAAGCGTAGGGTGTGTTTAGCACTCATGTACAGTAATAATAAGCTGATTAATGGCAATGTATTAAGCCAATATTGCTCAGTAATAAAGAAGCTAATGAGTAATAATGTAACCGTATAGAGCACTCCCAGTAACTCGCGGATAAACCGTACCGCTAGGTGTTCAAATGTCATTAAATCAGCTTGATAGCGGCTAAGAAGCTTCTGTGCGGCAAAAGTCATTGCACAGGTTAGTGCCATCGATAAGCTTAATAACCTTTGATACCCCAATAAACTATCGTTGTTATAGTGCTGCAGGCTGAGTACTTCAAATACGTTCGCAAAACTGCTGATGATGCCAAGTACCAGTAAGACATAAGCTTCTGCTCTAATAGGGCTAAACAGTTGTTTACAGCCAGTCCACAGTAACAATAATCCCTCTAGTAACAGCACTAATCCCATCAACTCTACGCTGAGTAAAAACAGTGCGGCAAATCCCGCAAAGCTGCCGGCAAAAGCTAAAGCTAGGGCGCTAATCTCTTTATCGCGTTTAATTAGCCAATATAACAACCCGCACAGCAATGCATTAAGCGCAAATATCTCTCCAGCAAACACACTCCACTGGGTTAGGGTGTAGAGAGTAAAAACCATGAGTGCGATAGGCACTGCTAGCAACCTTGGTGTTAACGTCGATTTGATGATAAATAATAAGCTGGCAATGCTGTAGAGATAAAATAGTCCATTGACCATCAATAATGCTAAGCCGGTTTGCCAATCAATGGCAGCCAACGGTAATTGAATGAATAAGCCGAGTATTTGTATACAAGCTATATGCAGTAATGCAGTGATTTCAATGAGTATCGGCCAAGCTAATTTGTGGCTTTGTACCATTGAACAGATGCCGATAAGCATTAAATAAGGTAGGTACAGTAATGGTGTTTGACCGCCATCAAGTAACATCAATGGCGCAAGTGAACCACCAAGTAAGGCGACAATGGCCACCACTTTGGTGTCGAGTTTAAATGATAAACCATAACCAAAAACGGTGTTGAGTAACAGCAGACCAAAGCAGGCAACATCGGGGATGAGGTTAAAATAGGGCCCTAAGAAATACAAACACAAGTAGTTAAGAATAAGTCCAAGGCCGACCAGACCGGAGCCAAAATCTTGCATGCCCGGCCTTTTTTGTCGAATGAATATACCGCCGACAATAATGCTATTTGCGACACCTAAACCTAATAACGCTTTCCCCAGCTCTGAAAACCAGTTGTTAATTGAAAACTGCAATAAGTAACCAAACCCAAGAGTTAGCGTAATGATGCCGGCAACGGTCATCAAGAATACAGGACCTAAACCTTTAGCTTGGTAATGTTGATAAAAGCTTTTTGCTTGTTCGGTTAACCCAGACAATGGTGCAAGTGCTGATGCGCTGAACTCTCCAATAGCTTCAGCTAATTGAGAGACCATAGCACTTAGCGCACTTTGTCTGGCTGGTGACTTGGTGACTATCGAGGTTTGTTGCGCTGTTATGAATGGCGCTGACGCTGAATGATTAGTGTCTAACGGCTGATGTTCCCAAGCGGAAGAAGAGTATTGAGGTATATCAGTAACGAGACTATCGCTCGTATTACTTGCTTGGTTCTTATGTACTGAAATAGGTAGGTTTTCGCTAGCCAAGCTATTTTGTTGGTCATCGCTATTTTGCGCTTGTACTTGCACAGCTAAAGCATCAAGTTGCTGGCTGAATTTAGCTAATTGCTGATTTACATAGGCCCGTTGTGCATCTTGTTGCGAGACTAGCTCTGCTAACTGCGCTTTTAATTTGGCTACGTCATCCACTAACGGCATCATTTATCCCATGATTACTAAGCATTCCAATATTGCCAGGTTATTGTACGTGGTTCTGATTGATTAGGAAATGCTCAGTTTTCTGATACTTGAGATAAATACCGTTTGAGCATTCCGTTGCTCACGGATATGAATATGTTAAATGGTTACTGCTCTTGCGGTACGGTTGTCACTACATCATATAGATCGATTTGATGCTGTTTCATGCCATTAGGATCAGCATCAAAAGGCACTTGTAGCAAGCTTATCTTGTTACTGACTTGAATTACTTTTAAGATAGTGGGTTCGGTTGGCGGCATCAAAGTAGAGAGCACTGTGTGGTTTAATGCAATACTGTTTAGTTTGATATATTGAAATAAATCACCTCTATTCACTCCATGTAGGGTGCCAATATTAATCGTAATATATTGATCGTCTTTATTGATTACTGTTGCCTTTGTGGCTTCACAGCTTAACGTTTCGTTAATATCTTTTGCTGCGTTAAACAATGTATCAATAATGGTTTTGCCATAATCACTGCGCCAAAATAAGCTATTGGCTAAATCAACTCGACTAAAAGAGTCAAAGCTCCAGTCGTCCTCACCGTGGTACTCGTTTTCAACTAAAATACTGTCACTGATCCGGTCGTACATAAACACTTTTATCGTAAAGTTGCGCTTCGGTGTCGTGGTTTTACTTAGTAGCCCTGATTTAGTTTCATTAAATAGACCAATGTCACGTATATAACCAAAGACCAAATACTGACTTTGATATTGGCTGTTAAGTGAGTGAGAAATGCTTTTTACCGCTTTTAAATCAACCGTATCCATGTCTACTTCAGGTTTAAAGACCATTTCTGGGATCAGTGCTTCGACAAATACGTTAGGTTGATTAGTTAACTCGTTTTTAAAGCGAGATACAACATGAAAAGGCAGGCTAAATACATCCCCTGTAGTAGCTTGCGCTGGGGTTAATAGTGGAAATTGAGCAACAATAAGTTGCTTAAGGTAGCGATCTCTAGTGCAATTTAGGCTCGATTTTAGATTCACTTTGACATTAATGGTTAAGATGTCGTTTTTCAGTGATTCATTAAGGATTTTTATCTCACTGATTTGATGCTCAGACTGAATGCTGCTTGAGCTTTGGCTTAAAATCCCATCGGTAACCGTGGATTCTATTTTAACGACACTATTGGCCTGCAATGAAGCATTTTCTATTGCTTGTTTAATGACTTTTTTACGTACTTCATTGTAATCATTGTCATTTATGGCCATTGATGCTTGGCCAACATACCATTGAGCTTGTGCCATAAATGGCATAAATAATAACCCGAAAACAAACAATAGCTTGATCATTAGTTAGCCGAAAATATTAAGTAATTTACTGATAAGTGAAGGGTCTTGGTTGTCTTGCTGGTCGCCTTTCGCACTGACCTCAATGATAGCATTGCCAACCATGTTTGAGTCAATGGAGTGGTCGGAAGCAACGTCAGTGACTCTTATTTCACCAGAAAATCTGACATATTCATCACCTTTATTAAGCTTAAGCCATTTTTCACCTGCAACAATCAAATTGCCATTGGGGAGTTTTTCTCTTACTGAGACCGTAATTGTGCCTGATAAGTAGTTATTTTGATTACTTTCTGCTGAACTATCAAAGCTTTTTTCTTGGCTGTAGTCAGCATCGAGGTTATCGCTATTAATATTAATGCTACCTGCGGTAATCGATGGCGACAAAGTAAATTCGTTGCTGTTATCCCTTTGATAGCTTATCGACTTTTTAGAGGTCATTTCTTCATTCAGTTTAATCATTATCATGTCGCCGACTTCATAACGATTATTGTTTTGATAAATACTATAGATATTATTAGGATTAAATATGGAGCCAGTGACTTGTGGTGCCTGTTGAATATTATTATTTCTAACCGGACGATAACGAGGGTCACCCTTAATTATTTCTTCACTGTCTTCAATAACGCTAATGGTAGTATTTTCTTTTGTGGGGCTTTTTATTTCCGTAACTTCGGTTGTTGAACAAGCGGGCATAAACGTTATAAATGCTAAGGTGAATGACAATGGTTTATTCATTTTATTATTCGCAAAGTTATCGGTGATTTTATGTTAACCATAATTTTATGCTATTTTTTATGCGAAAAGTGCTTTATTCTTGATGTTTACCTCCTTTTACTTGTGTTTACTTACATTTACTTATATTTACTTTGTATTGATTTATTATGTATTTGTATCTGTATGTTCTAACTAGGAATTAGTTTGACGTTATATTTTTTAGATACGGATTTTATTTGTTTAGATATGAGTCACACTTAATTTTTTCGTAGTAATGTGAGTATTCAGTCTTTTAAAAATCTCCTGTTATTGTATTTGTATTTAAAATTGTGTTTTTAAATAAATTTGAAGTAAAAGTTTTACCGTACACTAGGGTTTTTAAAGTTTGTTTGTGCGTAATATAAATAATTTTATCTATTTAAATTTTGTACAGAGAGTGATGATTCATCATTGTAGCTATAAAATACATGGCGATAATCTATTAGCTGCGATTAACACCGCTTTTATTTCGAAGGATATTTAACCAATAAATATCAACAACTATTAGCTTTAATTGGGAATTGATTGTGTCCTTAATAAACTCGTTAGATACAGCTGTCACCGCAGCTACAACAGCAGCAAGTACTGTGAAGGGCATTACCGATCAACAAGATGCTATTGCAGAAAATGGCCTTGGTCAAAGTACTTTTGGCGCATTACTTAACTCACTGTCATCGGGTTCTGGGGCTATTGATTCATCCTTAACTAACTTGTCAAATATGGAAGTAATTTCTGTTGAAAAGCTTCAAGACCAGCTGTTGCAACAAACAGGTTTAGGAAATGAAAATTTATTGTCGTTAGCCGTATCTGATGACTTAGTCTCACAAATGCAGCAAGAGTTATTGTCTTCGTTACAAGCGAGTATGATTAACAGTACTGCTTTGTCGAGTTCAGTGTCTTCGGCCGTTTCTTCTGTATCGACAATGATTAAATCGGGTAATCCATTACAATCAACAGTGGGCATTACACATGATGAGCTAGCTGTTACCGAAGAATCTTCAAGCACTCTTGATGATGTGTATTCGTTTTCATTTGGTGAAGAGGGTCTGGATGGCAATGACTTATTCGATTCGATAAATATATTAAACCATATCCCTATTTTGTCTGACATCTATCAAATATCCACAGATACAGAGATTAGCCCAGCATCCAAATTGTTAGGCGGCATGTTGTACTCTGGCTATATCGGAGTCGGTGCGGCGGCTCTTGAGCTAGGTATGGATTATTTCACCGGTTACACATCCAAAGATTTAGTCGCCGATACGGGATTATTATCGTCTGAAACTGATGACATTACCGATACACAATAACTCAAGCACCACATCGCCGATGGTTGGTGATGCCATTCCTAATTTACGCGTCTATAGAGCGATTTATACATGAGAATATTACTCATAGCTGGCTGCCTACTGCTAGGCGGCTGTAGCTTATTCCAAAGCAGTTCTAATCACTATCGTCCTAGCGTTTACCCGGTGCTGACAGCTGTCGGGTATGCTCCAATTGACCGTCAACCAGCTGAGCGTCGTAGTGAACAACTATTAATGGCGATGGAGTCGTCAAAAATTTTGGCTTATCGTGAGCTCACTGAGCAGGTCTATGGTTTGCAGTTAAAATCAAACACAGCGGTTCATGACTGGGCAATGAGCAATAGTGACACTCAAATTTTGGTTTCTGGTTTAATTAAGGGGGCTAGAGTCGTGAAAACTTATCCGGTCGATGGATTTTATGTTACTGAGTTAGAACTTGATTATAAGCTAGTGTGGGATTTGTATGAGCAATCTGAAAACCCACAGCAAAATAGTATTTTGGTGATAGAACCAGCTCAGAATTTTTAGAGTTTAAAAGCAGCCACAAAAAAGCACCTCGAGAGGTGCTTTCTGTTACTGCGGAAATAACCTTAAAACTTCACCACTAGTTTGCCCTGTTGTACGGCAATTTCTTTGGTCATTTTAGCCATTAACGCTTGATTACTGTCGCGAGTGTCTAAGGTGTACACAGGCTGGTTTTCAAGATAATTGCGTAAAAATCCCATTAGTTGTGGTGTTGCCTGACTGATGTAACGTTCAATATCTGCAGGTTCAGACTCTACTTTAACTAAGTCTAACTGGCGCAGATAAATACTTTTCGTTTCACTGTCGTACCAAGGTACGGCCTCAAACGTGGTTTTCAATTTTGCATGGATCGGCATCAGTGGGTTGTTAACGGTGATCATGGTCGCTGCTGTTACTGCCATCGTATTTGGCTTAGCGCCTAGCACAACCTGCATATCATTTAGCTTAAGTGATACACCAATTAACTTATTGCCCTGTTTTACCTCAAAATGCATGTCTTTATTAAGGTACTGCTCAATTTCAGACTCGGTGATACTGTACTGACTGGCACAGCCAGTCAGTAACAATAACAATCCAAGTCCAAGGGTTTTAACCAAGGTTATCATCCAGTGTTTCTCATTCCTGCTGCAACGCCGGCAATGGTCAGCATAAGCGCTAGCTGAACATCTGCAGACGGTTCAACTTCTCTACGTGTGCGGGCTAATAGCTCGGTTTGTAAAAAGTTGAGTGGGTCGATATACGGGTTGCGCAGTTTAACAGATTCGCGATTCCAAGGGGTATGCGACATTAGCTCGGTTGTTTGAGTTAATGACAATACTGCATCAATACCCAACTGTAGGCGTTGACGTAGTTTTTCACCTAAATGGTGCAGCTCAGGTTTTACTAAGCACGACTCATAGTATTTGGCTAGATTTGGCTCCGCTTTGGTATACACCATTTCTAGCATTGAAATACGCGTTTCAAAAAACGGCCATTGCGCTTCCATTTCACGTAGCAATTCAAGTTCACCACGATCTGCCGCATCTTGTAATGCTTCACCCGCTCCAAGCCAAGCCGGTAACATTAAACGGTTTTGCGACCAGGCAAAAATCCACGGAATAGCACGTAAGCTTTCAATACCACCGTCGACTTTACGTTTAGCTGGACGACTGCCTAATGGCAGTTTGCCCAGTTCTACTTCTGGAGTTGCTGCGCGGAAGTAAGGCACAAAATCTGGCTCTTCGCGTACAATGCCACGGTAATGTTGTACTGATTCTTCAGCAATACGTTGCATACAATCACGCCATGCTTTTTTAGGCTCAGGCGGTGGTAGTAATGTCGCTTCCATTACTGCAGAGGTATAAAGCGCTAAGCTTTGTACGGCTAATTTTGGTAAACCAAATTTAAAACGGATCATCTCGCCTTGTTCTGTGACGCGGATGCGGCCATCTACTGAACCTGGTGGTTGCGATAAAATTGCTTTATGAGCTGGTCCACCGCCACGGCCAATTGAGCCTCCGCGACCATGGAACAGCATCAATTTCACTTCGGCTTTTTTACACACAGCAACTAATTGCTCTTGAGCACGGTACTGCGCCCAAGCTGCTGCCATTACGCCGGCATCTTTAGCTGAGTCAGAATAGCCAATCATCACCTCTTGCATGCCTTTGGTGTAACCGCGGTACCAATCAATATTCAGTAACGAGGTCATACATGCCGCAGCGCCTTCAAGGTCAGCTAAGGTTTCAAATAACGGTACTACGCGCATTGGATTCGTGCAGCCCGCTTCTTTTAATAGCAACAATACGGTGAGCACATCAGAAGGTTTACTCGCCATTGAGATAACATACGATCCCAATGCATTCGCGGGTTGTTTGGCGACTAAGTTACAAGTTCTGACCACTTCAGCTACATCGTCAGATGGTTTCCAGTTAGCTGGAATTAACGGACGTTTACCGGTTAGCTCGCGTAATAAAAACGCTTGTTTCTCGTTTTCATCCCAATGGTTGTAATCACCCATGCCTAAGTAACGAGTCAATTCTGCAATCACATCGCTGTGACGTGATGCATCTTGACGGATATCTAGGCGCAACATGTGAATACCAAAACAGGCTAGGCGACGTAAAATATCTAATAACAGGCCATTAGCGATTAGCTTCATGCCACAATCGCTTAAGCTTTTATAAAGCAGTTCTAACGGTTTTTGTAAGTCGTCTTTATGCCATATTAACTCGCTGATGTCGGCATCTGGATGCTTACCTTCAAGGCGGGCATTGAGGTAATCAATGGTGTTGCGTAATTGGCAACGTAGCTTACGCAGCACTTCACGGTACGGTTCTTTACTGTGATCTGTTAATGCGGATAACTCTTCATTGGCCTGCTCCATAGACAATTCGCCAAGCAGAGTAACAATGTCTTTTAGGTACAGTCTTGCAGCAGCATGGCGGTTACGGTCTAGCACTTCTTGAGTCACTGTTGACGTCACAAACGGGTTACCGTCGCGATCGCCACCCATCCAGCTTGAAAAGCGCACAGGAGAAACATCAATCGGTAATTGTTGACCGGTTTTTTGTTCTACTTGATCGTTTAGCTGGCGTAAAAAGTCAGGAATGGCTTGCCATAAAGACGTTTCGATAGTGCTTAGACCCCAACGCGCTTCATCAACCGGAGTTGGTCGTTCATTACGGATTTCATTGGTATGCCAAATTTGCGCAATAAGCTGACGTAGTCGAAGGGTGCTTTGTTGACGCTCACGATCGGTCAGTTGGTTGTTTTCTTGCTCGGTTAAGCAATCGACCACCGCGGCATATTTTTGAATCAGTGTGCGACGAGAAATTTCAGTGGGATGCGCCGTTAACACTAAATCAATGTCTAAGTTTTTTAAGCACGCAATCACATCTTTTTTATCTAAGTCTGTATCAAGCATACGTCCAAGTAGTTGTTCTACTGGATCTGGCACGCACACCAATTCGTCGCAATTGCGGCTAATAGTGTGAAATTGTTCTGCGATATTGGCGAGGTTTAAAAATTGGTTGAAGGCTTTTGCAAAAGGCACCAGTTCTTCGTCTGGTAATGCGGTTAATAATGCCAACATTTGATCGCGTGATGCTTCGTCACCCTGGCGAGATTTTTTCGCTAAAATACGAATTTGTTCTACTTTTTCTAAAAATGCGTCGCCTAAATGGTTCTGCATTGTTTCGCCCAATATCTGGCCTAAATGCCCCACATTTGATCGAAGTGACGCATACATATCTGCCGTTTGCTCTGTCATACTTACTCCCGAAAAAAGAACGATTTTGCCAATATCTCTCACATCACAATACCCAGCGTAGTAAAATTGGTCAATACGCTGGCACTGTGTTTTGTAATTTTATTTCGTAAAATTATTACATTTTGCTTTCACATTTAACCAAAATTTGACGGCTATTTAATGCAAGCGTGATAAATCATTTTCTTAATCAGCTCGACCGTTGGCGTTAAGTATTCTAAGCCAATATATTCGTCAGGCTGGTGGGCTTGATTGATGCTTCCTGGGCCCAGTACTAATGTTTGGCAGCCGAGCTTGTTGATATAAGGTGCTTCAGTCGAATAGTTAACCACTTCGGCTTCACTTCCTGATAATTCAGCGACTAACTTGGTCCACGGATTATCTGCCTTTCCTGCAAACGATTCTGCGCCCGGGTACAAAGTACTGACACTAATACTGCCTGGATACTCTTTACTAATGTCTGCTAAGTAGTTCAACACCATTAATTCGAGATCGGCTAACTCCATACCCGGTAACGGACGAATATCTAAGTGCAAATCACAACAACCGCAAATACGGTTAGCCGCATCGCCACCATGTATATGGCCAAAGTTCATGGTTGGATAAGGTACCGTAAATGCATCTTCACGATAGTTTTCACTTAAATGCTGCTTTAGCTTCATTAACTGGCTAATCACTTTATGCATCACTTCAATGGCATTTAGACCACGTGCGGGATCAGATGAATGGCCACTACGACCAATCACGCGGATCCCTTGCGCTAAATGCCCCTTATGCATATAGACAGGCTTTAAGCTGGTGGGTTCACCAATTACTGCATAATCGGGGGCCACAGCCTTAGAGTCGGCAAAGGTTTTAGCACCACTCATGGTGGTTTCTTCATCTGCGCTGGCAAAAATAGTCAGTGGGCGTTTGAATTGATCAAGTGGCATGTCTTTTAGCGCTTCAAGCACTAAAGCAAAAAAGCCTTTCATGTCGCAAGTACCTAAACCGTACCAACGATTGTCTTTTTCAATCATCTCAAATGGACTTTGGCTCCAACGGCCTTCATCAAAGGGTACAGTATCGGTGTGACCAGCAAGTAATAATCCACCTTTTCCTTGGCCAATACGAGCGATTAAATTTTGCTTATTGCGCGAATCTTCAACCGTGGGGGTTTCACAGTCAAAACCCAGCTCACTAAACCAATTTTGCAACAAGTTGATAACTGCATGGTTACTCATATCATGTTCAGCTTCGAGTGCACTGACTGACGGCGCTGCAATCAGCTGTGTAAAACAACTTTTAAGATCTGGTAGTGTGGTCATGGGTTATCCTAAAAAATTATATGTAAAATACTTATTCACATATATTGCATAATTAATATTTCGTGGTAGTCTAGCAAACAGCATTAACCGACACCATAAATAGAACGATAGAAATGAAAATAAACATGCGCTTTCATACTGCTAAAACCACTATATCAATAATCAACGCGAACTTCCTGCGACGATAACCCCAAATTAGACGCTCCCTGTCTAAATAAGCTATGCTGACTCTTTATCTCACTACTCAAAAGAAATCAAACTTATGAAAAGCATCGCAATTATTGGCGCTAGTGGATACACAGGCGCACAAATTACTTCATTGATTAATGCCGACAGTAACCTTTCGGTTCAAGGCTTATATGTGTCGGAAAACAGTTTAGACAAAGGCCGTAAATTAGCCGACTTGTACCCTACATACAGTCATATGGCTTATACGCTTTCTCCACTGACAGATGAAGCAAAACAACAAATTGTAGACCAAGCCGATGGCGTGGTCCTCGCGACTGAACATTCAGTGAGCTTAGAGTTAGCAGCATGGTTTTATAAAAAAGGTTTAGCGGTATTTGACTTAAGTGGCGCTTACCGTTTTGCAGATGTGGCGCAATACCCTAAGTGGTACGGCTTTGAACACACTCATCCAGACGTGCTAGCTGAAGCGGTTTACGGTTTAGCTGAGTGGAATGCTGAAAAAATCAAGCACACCAGAATGATAGCCGTAGCGGGTTGTTACCCTACAGCATCATTAACCGCGTTAAAGCCGCTTAAGCCTTTTTTAACGGAGATGTACCCAGTTATTAATGCGGTCAGTGGTGTTACCGGAGCGGGCCGTAAAGCGCAATTACACACTAATTTCTGCGAAGTCAGCCTAACGCCATACGGTGTCTTAGGTCATCGTCATCAACCAGAAATTGCTACTCATCTGGGCCAAGAAGTTATTTTTACACCGCATTTAGGCAACTTTAAACGCGGTATTTTAGCCACTATTACGGTGCAGCTAAAACCAGGTACAACAGAAGCCGATATTGAAAAAGCGTATAGCGTTTATGACAGCTCACCCATTGTTACCGTTAAGCACAACATGTTTCCTAAAGTCGATGATGTCGTGCATACGCCTAACTGTCATCTAGGGTGGAAATATGATGCTAACAGCGGTTATTTAGTGGTCGCCAGCGCGATAGACAATTTAATGAAAGGTGCTGCTAGCCAAGGGCTACAGTGCATTAAAATCCATTTCGGTGTGTAATTAACTCGCATTAGTAAAGGAATCAACATAATGGCTACAAAATCAGTATTAGTCCTAAAAGTGGGTGGCGCATTACTACAATGCGAAATGGGTATGGCGCGTTTAATGACAGCCACAGCCGAAATGCTTGCCGCTGGCCAACAAGTCATATTAGTTCATGGCGGTGGTTGTTTGGTTGACGAGCAATTAACCGCTAACGGCAAAGAAACCGTTAAATTAGACGGTTTACGTGTTACGCCAGCAGATCAAATCCCTATTATTGTTGGCGCGCTAGCAGGTACCTCAAACAAAATTTTACAAGCCGCAGCTGCTAAAGCTGGCATTGTTAGCGTAGGCATGAGCTTAGGTGATGGCAATGTGGTTACCGCTAAAATCAAAGATGAACGTTTAGGGCTGGTGGGCGAAGTTGAGCCCAAAGATGCCACCTACTTAAACTTTATTTTAAACCAGGGTTGGATGCCTATTTGCAGTTCGATTGCTATTTCTAGCCAGGGCGAAATGTTAAACGTTAACGCCGACCAGGCCGCAACAGCGTTAGCAAAATTAGTGAACGGCACGTTAGTGCTATTGTCAGACGTATCGGGTGTATTAGACGGTAAAGGTCAATTAATTCATAGTTTAAACAAAAGCGAAATTGAACATCTTGTTGCCCAAGGGGTGATTGAAAAAGGCATGAAAGTCAAAGTAGAAGCCGCATTAGAAGTCGCTCAATGGATGGGTAAACCCGTGCAAGTGGCTTCATGGCGCGACGCCGAACAATTAAAAACCTTAGTCAAAGGTGGGTCCGTCGGGACTCAAATACAACCTTAATGGAGTAGAAGTATATGCAGCACCTATTGTCGATAAAAGAGTTAACTCAATCTCAGCTTTTAGCCATTCTTGAACTGGCTAAAAAAATTAAGAATAACCCAGCTGAGTACCGTCGCGCCTTAGATGGTAAAAGCGTTGTGATGTTGTTTGAAAAACCATCACTGCGCACCCGAGTCAGCTTTGATATTGGCATTAATAAATTAGGTGGCCACTGCTTATACTTAGACCAACAAAATGGTGCGTTAGGTCAGCGTGAAACGGTCGCTGATTTTGCGACAAACATTTCATGCTGGGCCGATGCCATTGTGGCAAGAACATACTCGCACACCACCATTGAGCAATTAGCTAAACATGGCAGTGTACCGGTCATTAATGCCTTGTCTGATCTGTATCATCCATGCCAGGCGTTAGCTGACTTTTTAACATTATCTGAGCAGTTTGATGATGTAAGCCAAGCAAAACTGGCTTATGTTGGTGATGGTAATAATGTCACTCATTCGTTGATTTATGGTGCAGCGATTTTGGGCATGACCATGACAGTGATTTGTCCTGAAGGGGCATTCCCTGATGCACTGATCGTGACTGAAGCTCAAGCGTTAGCAAAGCAAAATGGTGGCAAGTTAACCCTAAGTGCAGACATTAATGCCATTGAAGGCCATGATGCTATTTACACCGACACCTGGATTTCTATGGGTGATGAAACCCCGCTTGCTGACATTAAAGCCCGTTTTGCACCGTACCAAGTAAATAGTGAGCTCATGGCTCAAGCTGGCGCTAAATTCTTTATGCATTGCTTACCTGCACACCGTGGTGTGGAAGTGACCGATGAAGTGATGGATGGTGAAGGTTCATTGATTTTACATCAAGCAGAAAACCGCATGCATGCACAAAATGCAGTATTAGTGACCTTATTAAGTTAGTCGCACTATTAACTTAGTCACCTTACTTAAGTGATTCAAAAATTAAGGCAATAATGCCGTAGGCGTTATTAACATTGACCATATACGAAATCGATTTTAGGAAATAAACATGTCTAATGCAGTGAAAAAAACCGGTGTTAAAAAAGTGGTATTGGCGTACTCAGGTGGTTTAGATACTTCGGCTATTATCCCATGGTTAAAAGAAACCTATGACGACTGCGAAATCATCGCATTTTGTGCCGATGTAGGCCAAGGCGAAGAAGAGCTCGTTGGCTTAACAGAAAAAGCTTTAGCGTCAGGAGCTTCTGAGTGCCATATCGTCGACCTTAAAGAAGAATTTGTTGCCGATTACATCTACCCAACTATCGCAACGGGTGCTATTTACGAAGGTACCTACTTGCTAGGAACGTCAATGGCGCGTCCTATTATTGCTAAAGCGCAAGTCGAAGTGGCCCGTAAAGTGGGCGCCGACGCGGTATGTCATGGTTGTACTGGTAAAGGTAACGACCAAGTCCGTTTTGAAGGTTGTTTTGCAGCATTAGCACCAGACTTAAAAGTGATTGCACCTTGGCGTGAGTGGGAAATGCGTAGCCGTGAAGATTTATTGGCTTACCTTGCTGAACGTGATATCAAAACTAGCGCATCAGCAACCAAAATTTACAGCCGTGATGCAAACGCATGGCACATTTCGCACGAAGGTGGCGAGTTAGAAGATCCATGGAACGAGCCATCAAAAGGCGTGTGGACATTAACAGTAGCACCAGAAGATGCGCCAAATGAACCTGAATATGTCTCGTTAGCGGTTAAACATGGTCGCGTGACTCATGTTAACGATGAAGCATTATCGCCATATGCCGCACTCATGAAGCTAAATGACATTGCTGGCAAACACGGTGTAGGTCGTATCGACATTACCGAAAACCGTTTAGTGGGCATGAAGTCTCGTGGTTGTTACGAAACACCAGGCGGCACCGTGATGTTTGCTGGTCTGCGTGCCATTGAAGAATTGGTTTTAGATAAAACCAGCCGTACCTGGCGCGAACAGATTGCTGGCCAAATGTCGCATTTAGTTTACGACGGTCGTTGGTTTACGCCTTTATGTAAATCACTTATCGCAGCGTCAGAATCATTAGCAGAATCTGTTAACGGTGATGTCGTTATTAAGCTATACAAAGGTCAGGCGACAGCTGTTAAAAAGCGTTCGCCAAACAGCTTGTATTCAGAATCTTTTGCCACCTTTGGTGAAGATGACGTGTATGACCAGAAGCATGCTGAAGGCTTTATCCGTTTGTACTCTTTAGCAAGTCGTATTCGTGCGTTAAACACTAAATAAGGTTTACGCCAATACCATTTAAGGCGCTGCGAAGCGCCTTTCTTATAATGACTTTTGGATAATCTAAAGAGTCATCACAAGAAAGAAAATACTTAACACCTATATTATTGAACAGCCAGTTCTTAAAACAATTTTCAACACAGAGGATACCGACATGGCGTTATGGGGCGGAAGATTTCAGGGCGAAACCAGTGCACTTTTTAAGTTATTTAATGACTCATTGCCAGTTGATTATCGCTTATTTGAACAAGACGTTGTCGGCTCAATTGCATGGGCAGACGCCATTGCCAGCGTAGGGATTATTACCGCGCAAGAATGCACAGATTTAAAAGCGGCGTTAAATGAATTGCTGGTGGAGGTGGGTAATGATCCACAAGCCATTATCAGTAACGGCGCAGAAGACATTCACAGCTTTGTTGAGCAAAAGCTGATTGCCAAAGTTGGCGACTTAGGTAAAAAACTCCACACGGGTCGTTCACGTAACGACCAGGTCGCGACTGATTTAAAATTGTGGTGCAAAAAAGAAGGTGCTGCATTACTAGCACGCCTAGGCACTTTGCATGCAGAGTTGATAGCATTAGCCGAGCGTGAAGTCGATGCGGTTATGCCGGGTTACACTCACTTACAGCGTGCACAGCCAGTGACTTTTGGCCATTGGGCGCTAGCCTATGTAGAAATGTATGAGCGCGACATTAGCCGCCTGCAAGATGCATTAAGCCGTGCTGATTCATGTCCGCTAGGTTCTGGCGCACTCGCTGGTACAGCTTACCCGATTGATCGCCATGCATTAGCGTCAGCATTAAACTTTGCTCGCCCAACCTTAAACAGTTTAGACAGCGTGTCGGATCGCGACCATGTGGTTGAATTGTGTAGCGCGGCGTCAATCAGCATGATGCACTTAAGCCGTATGGCAGAAGACTTAATTTTCTTTAACTCTGGCGAAGCTAATTTTATCTCACTAGCAGATGAAGTCACTTCTGGCTCATCACTGATGCCACAAAAGAAAAACCCAGATGCGTTAGAGCTTATCCGTGGTAAAACAGGCCGAGTATATGGCAGCTTAATGGGTATTTTAACCACCATGAAAGCCTTGCCACTGGCTTACAACAAAGACATGCAAGAAGATAAAGAAGGCTTGTTTGATGTGGTTGACAGCTGGGCCATTTGTTTAGACATGGCGGCATTAGTATTGTCGGGCTTAAAAGTAAATCGTCCACAAGCCTTGGTAGCCGCTCAGCAAGGTTATGCTAACGCAACCGAATTAGCAGATTATCTTGTGGCTAAAGGCATGCCGTTTCGTGAAGCGCACCATGTCGTGGGCGAGGTGGTGGTATTTGCCATTGCTCAGCAAAAGCCGATTGAAGAATTAAGCGTGGTAGAGCTGCAAAAATTTGCCAAAGTGATCAGCGATGACGTGTATCCAAACCTTACCATTGAAGCGTGTTTAGAAAAGCGTGACGTATTAGGTGGCACCGCCATCAATCAAGTGCAAGCAGCAATAGCGGCTAAAAAAGCGTAATTTTTTAACGAGTCAGTTGTGAATGAAGCCCTGTTGCTAAACCCAACAGGGCTTTTTGTTTGTGGAGTCATCCATTGATTTGGCAATTGATGATATTTATTTTCAATAACTTGAGCTTCAATAGTGGCAAAAGGCGGTGTCGAATGCTATGCGGATCATTTGCCTAAAAGCGCACACTGAAGTCAGAATGGGCATAACAGCTAACCGTTTGCCTTTTTTCGTAAAAGGCGGTGCAGTAGCAATCAATAACGTGATTTTTTACGTTATATTTTGATATATGATTAGATTAAAATGTTATAGGCGGCAATGGGTTTTATTGATGAATACTTGTGCAATTTTTTGGCGTTCTGATATCGTTCGCGAAATAGAGCATAGGGTTGTGTACCAAGATATTTTGCCGCAATAACCGCTCTGAAACTCGCATATTAACGCTGTATTTTTTAGGTAGCCTATTATGGTTAGCTTACTGAGTTGTCGTACTTCGGTCTCATCTCACATTGCAAAAAAAGCGCTAACGCGTTTGTCGTTAGCCATGGCCGCAGGGCTTTGTTTTAATCTTGCCGCACAAGAACCTACTCCACCGATTACCACACCCACATCGCCTAGCGTGACCATACCGCTGCAAACCTATGCAGATGAACAAGCGATAGTTAAATCACCTAATAATCTGAACATAGAAACCAAAGTGCGTTTTGCTAAAACAGCTAACTTTGATTCTGATTCAGTGGTTAAAATTGCGCGTAAATTAGCGCAAAAGCCATATGTAGAACTTAAAGACCCATTACCACCAGGGTTAGCCAAAATATCTTATGATGAATATCGCGATATTCGCTTTAAGCCAGATGCCTCAATTTGGAAAGCCGAAGGCTTACCATATCAAATGCAGTTATTTCATCGGGGTTTTTATTTCCAGGACTTAATTGAAATTGCTTTGGTTGAAGGTAAACAAGCCACCCATTTAGCCTATAACTCAGAGTTCTTTACTGCAGGTGATGTGTTAAGTCAGCGTTTACCGACCCAGGATATTGGCTATTCGGGTTTACGTATTCATTACCCATTAAATACCCCTGCGTATTTTGATGAATTAATGGTATTCCAAGGCGCGAGTTATTTCCGTGCATTAGGTAAAGGCAGCGATTATGGCTTGTCTTCAAGAGGGTTAGCGTTAAATACAGCTGAACCAGAAGGCGAAGAGTTTCCTATATTTCGTGCCTTTTGGGTTGAACGCCCAAACAGTGACAGTAACTTAATTGTGGTGCATGCGTTACTCGACAGTCCAAGCGTTGCTGGGGCATACCGATTTTCAGTGAGACCTGGCGACAACACTCATATCGATGTCGAAGCAACGCTATTTCCACGTGTGGATTTAGTTAAAGTTGGCTTAGCGCCAAGCACCAGTATGTTTTTACATTCTATGAATGGCCGTCAAAACACCGATGACTTTAGGCCAGAAGTGCATGATTCTGATGCGCTATTGATCTTAAATGGTCGCGGCGAGCGTTTATGGCGTCCGCTTGCTAATCCAAAGCAATTGCAAGTCAGTGCCTTTATGGACAACTCGCCGCAAGGGTTTGGTTTAATTCAACGTGAACGTAGTTTTGATGCGTATCAAGATCTCGAAGCCCATTATGAGCGTCGTCCAAGTTTATGGGTTGAACCGGTCGGCAATTGGGGCGCAGGTGAGGTGGTGTTAACCGAAATTCCAACCGACTCTGAAATTCATGACAACATCGTCAGTTACTGGAAACCGAAACAACCTATTGCCGCCGGTAGCGAGTTTCATTTTACTTATCGATTAATTTGGGGCAGCGAGCCTGAAGTTGACGATGGCACGGTTATTGTTGCTCGCACCGCCAGTGGCCGCGCTGAAATAGCCAAAGCGACACCGAGACGTTTGTTTGTTATCGATTATCAAGTGAAAGAAGGCAATAACGATGAAATCCCGGTCGCCAAAGTGCAGAGTTCAGCCGGCTCGGTAACCAATGTGGTGGTGTCTCGTCAGCCTAAAACCAATGGTTATCGTTTGGCGTTTGAAATGGACCCACAAGATGCTGAATTGATTGAATTGCGCGCCGAGCTTAAATTTACAGGCCCACGAGATGTCGAAACCTGGCTTTATCGCTGGACGCTTTAAGCATGAACACGATGCAAACTGAGTTCGATACAAATGCTACCGAGCCTACATTGGTCGGTGGTGCAGCCATGCCATTAGAGCGACCAAGCCCAATGGAAGCACAAAGTTTACGTGCGCTGTCCGATGGCATGCCACGTAAAAGTATTCTTGCCAATGGCGTAAAGTCAGACGGATTACGTCGTCTGTTAGTAGTTGGCAGCGCGTTTATTATGTCGGTTATGGCCATTTACGAAATGGTGTCGGTATTTAATGTCGGCGGCGTAACGCCGCTGGAATACATTGTTTTAGTGTTGTTTGCGGTTAACTTTTGTTGGATTGCTTTGGCATTTAGTGGCGGCATTGCCGGCTTTATTATGCTCCTTAAAAAGCCTGTTGCAGAAACTGCCGAAAGCATAAAGCTGCATACCCGCACCGCGATATTAATGCCGACTTATAACGAGTCACCTGATCGCGTTTTTGCCGCGGTTGAGGTGATGGCGATGGCATTAGTTACGTCGGGCGAAAGCCATGTGTTTGACTGGTTTATATTAAGCGACACTACCGACCCCGATATTGCGTTGGCAGAAGAGCAGGCGTTTTTGATTTTGCGCCATAAAGTGAGCAAAGATGCGCGGGTGTATTACCGCCGTCGCCGTAAAAATGATGCCCGTAAAGCCGGTAATGTGGCCGACTTTTGCAAACGCTGGGGCGCCAGATACGATCACTTGTTGGTGTTAGACGCCGACAGCTTAATGGAAACTCATACCATTGTTAGTTTGGCGAGACGGATGCAGGCAGATCCTGACGCAGGGCTTATCCAAACCATTCCTTACCTTGTCAATGGCAACACGCTTATGGCACGGTTACAACAGTTTGCGGCGCGGATTTACGGGCCAGTGATTGGTACAGGTTTGTCTTGGTGGGCGCATAAAGAAGGTAACTTTTGGGGCCACAATGCCATTATCCGCACCCAAGCTTTTATGAGCGCAGCGGGCTTACCGCATTTAGCCGGTAAACCGCCTTTTGGTGGCCATATTATGAGCCACGACTTTGTTGAGGCCGCGCTCATTCGGCGTGCTGGTTGGAGCGTAGTGATTGCTGCAGACCTTCCAGGGTCTTACGAAGAATGCCCACCGTCTATTGTCGATTTAGCAGTGCGCGATCGTCGTTGGTGCCAAGGTAATTTACAACACACGCGAATATTGTTTAGTAAAGGATTGCATTGGGTCAGCCGCTTACATTTACTCACAGGGATAATGGCGTATTTGTCATCGCCATTCTGGTTAATGCTGATTTTGTCGGGTTTAATGCTGGCACTACAGGCACACTTTATTCGCCCAGAATATTTTACCGACCAGTTTTCGCTATTCCCCACCTGGCCAGTCATGGACTCCGACCGTGCGTTACGGTTGTTCTATATCACCATGGGCATATTGTTTGGTCCAAAAATCCTTGGTGTCATATTGTTATTGAAAAATAACATCATGAGTAAGCAGTTAGGTGGCAGAGGCAAAGCCATGATTAGCGTAATAATCGAAGTGATATTGTCTGCACTGATTGCGCCAATAATGATGCTGATCCACTGCGGTGCGGTGATGTCTATTTTAGCCGGCCGCGACAGTGGTTGGTCGCCACAACGTCGTGACGACGGTAGCTTACCTTGGCTAACATTGATTTATCGTCATCGTTGGCACATGTTAATGGGTGCGTTATTGGGTTACGCCGCAGTGCTTGATTCGCTTACCTTATTGGCGTGGATGAGCCCAGCGCTAATTGGTTTATGGCTTGCTGTGCCGCTTTCTGCCATGACCGGTTCAGAGCGCTTTGGTTTATGGGTAAAAAGCTTAGGTATTTTGGCCACGCCAGAAGAGGTAAGCGCACCGCAACTTAGCGTAGACTCGCAAGCGCGTCGTGCCGAATATGTGCAAGCGATTGCTGAGCCGTGGACTTTATATCGATTGCTGCAAGACGCTGAGCTCATGGCATTACATTTAGCCGTTATCGACAAAAAACCGCATCGTTTAGCGGGTTCAGCCGTTGAGTCGCTAGAAGCCATTACCCGAGTTAAAGTGCAAGAGGCCCAGTGCCAACACAATATAGCCAGCCTATTTACCCGCCAAGAGTTGGCGTATTTACTGGGTAACCCATTATTGTTAAAACAGTTACAAAAGCTGCCAGAACAATCGGAGTCTGAAGGGTTAGTGTCGTTTTGTTAAGTAAAAGCGTTATTGATTGTTGATGTGCAAAAAGCCCTGTCGATTTATATCGACAGGGCTTTTGTGTTTAAGGAGCTTATACCAGCACAGTGCGCACTTATGCTTACAATCACAATAGTGGATTATGTGATCGCCATAGATTGTTAGCTGGGCACTTATCAGCCATAATTTTAAACACTGACGTAAACCCATAACCTTAATCAGTTACTTATCAATGGCGTGCATTCAAACCTCTTATGGCTTTAGAACCTTCGTTTAGCAATACTAATCCTTGTTCGCGCAGTCGTGACAGACTGTCGTGGCTTCGATGCACGCTACGTCGCAGCCAGCAAGAGGCTGTTGCCTCGTCAACCATGACCGCTACCAGTGATAACTTTTTTAATGCTTATGCGATTTTTTTAGGCGCCAGTTTAGGCCAAATGGGCTGGGTAACAGGCTTGCCGCAATTGTTTGGTTCATTAGCGCAGTTATTGTCTGTGTGGTTGGCGAGTCATTTTAGTCGTCGGCAATTTATTGTGGTTTGCGCCGCGCTGCAAGCTGTTGTGGTATTGGGTATGGGTGCGCTGGCGGCATTTAGGCCCGAAAATGCCGTATGGCTATTTATCGGCTTAGCGGTGTTATACCAAGGATTTATTAATTTAATTCAGCCACATTGGCGTGCCTGGATGGGCATGATAGTACCGCAGCGCCGCCGTGGTGCTTTTTTTGCGTCTCGTACCCGTTTAACTATGATGGCTTCGCTAAGTGTGTTTTTTGTCGGTGGCGGCATATTAACGCTAACCGACTCAGTTCAGATGGCGTGGTTAGGCTTTAGCTTGCTGTTTTCGATTGCCTCAATGGGGCGTTTTGCTTCAGCCTGGTTGCTGTTGCAAATGCACGACCCAGAACCGCGAGCGGCCAAAGCGTCTGGGGTGTTTAGCCAAACCCTATATAACTTTCGCCAGGCGTGGAAAGACAAAACCTTCCGTCATTACAGTTTATTTGTGGCGGGTATGCAGTGCATGGTGGCCATATCGGCACCGTTTTTTGCGGTATACATGCTAGAAGACCTGCACTTTACCTATTTTGAATTTGTGTTATCGAGCGTCGCCTCTATCTTTACTCAATTTATTACCTTGCGTTTTTGGGGCCGCTTTAGCGACCTGTACGGTAATCGGTTAGTGATGATGATTACCAGCTGCCTCATTCCGAGTTTGCCGTTATTGTGGCTGTTCTCTGATAACTATTTATACATTCTCGCCATTCAAGCTTTTTCCGGTTTAGCCTGGAGCGGCTTTACCTTAAGTACTGCGAATTATCTTTATGATATTCGACCTTTTCGCAGTGATTTTGCTACTTACGCAGCATTACAGGCGGCATTAAGTGCCGGTTTTGTATTTATTGGTGCGATGTTGGGAGGCGTTATTGCCTCGTATGCCGAAGCGTTTTTAATCTGGACAGGTTTAAATACTTGGTTAACCAACCCAATATTTTTAGTGTTTATGATATCGACCATCATGCGATCGCTGGTGGCATTGTGGTTTATTCCGCGCTCCGTAGAACCCAAAGCGCGTCCAAGGCCTGAACTGCTTACCCTTATTTTCCGTATCCGTGGCTTTAACGCTATTTCGGGTGTCAGCCTAGACTGGCTTACAGTGGCCAAGAAAAAGCGCGCTAAAGATAACGCGCAGGATAAAGATAAGTAACGCTTCTAATCGAGGCGGTAATCAAAAAACTTACGCTTGTCAGGGCCAGATGCATTGGCGCTGATTTTATTGGGATGTTTATATTCATCCCAACTAGCCACATTACGGCCCATGTTTAATTGTGGAAAGTTCAGTTGTGGGCCATTTAGCTGCGAACATTCAGCCTCATTTGCCAGAGGTAAGCCGATAAACAGCAATAGGGCAGTAAGGCTACCTGCAACGCTTATATCAATGGATATAAAGTCATTTCGGCCAGCAAAATAGCTCAACACTTGCTGCTGGTGGCGCTGATAACAAGCCGTTAAGTGGACTTCATCTGCTACATCTTCAACCTGCCATATATCAAAGCAATGATTAAAACTGCGCTTCATCACCGGATGAAAGCGGCCATTGTCTTTGTCTAAATGCACCATCATTCGGCCAAGCAACATTTGCATCGACGGCAACCACTTATCTAATGGCCTGTCTAAATAAACAAACTTAGCGTTGGGGAATAATCTGTCAAGCTGCTGATAATCACTAAAACACGGCGCGTCAGACACCGCATCGGCCAGCATAAACGCCTGCTTGGTAAACGCCTGGTGAGCAACCGTTAATCCCTGTTCAAGTAATGCCACACTCACACTAGTGGTGCCCGTACGCGGCAGGCCGATAATAAATACTTTATTAGCCTGTTCATTTTTCAAAGTGGGTTTTGGCATCGTTGAGGATAATTTAGTCGGTTCAGTCAGTTTGGATGTCATTTATTACAGTCGCATTGGGTTATTGAAATTGAAGGTTATTGAATCAATAAATGATTATAACGAAATGCCAGCCAAGGTGTTATTGAGTTTGCTAATGAGAGTAATGAGGCAATAAACAACTTTATTCGCCTCAGTTTGTGAGGCGAATAAATTGCTATTTTCAACAAATTGAATGCTTAAATTAAACTGGAGTAGCGGGCTTGGTAGCAAGAACTCTTTTAAGCCGGTCATAAGCATATGCATGCTTATCTGGAGGCATCTTAGTAAAGTTTTGCTGCTTCCAAAGTATGGCGGGTAATTGTTCTACACCGGAAAGTCCAAGCAGTGACCAGTTGGGTGATCGGTTTTTGAATGACAATAAGAATGCTCGCTCTTCTCGTGTTAGCGAGATGTTTATTATTTTCACTAACTGTTCCCGTGCAGCCTCAAGCTCTGTCTGTGGGATATCGTATTCAGCCATGTTAATAAATTCACCTCGATACACATCTGAGATGTCTTTAAAATGAGGATTTAGTAGTTCGGCGATTGGGCGAGGGTGACTTATAATATATACCAGTAGTGCTTTACGCAGTTCATCGGTAAGCCCTTCGTTATCAAGTAATTGCTTTATGTCGAAAAGATCTCTTGGATGTTGGCGATCGAGCGCCGCACAAATCTTACCCGCATACAGATCGGCAAAGCTCACAACTACCATTTCAGCAAAACCAAATTCATCTTCAACAGCTTCATTCACAGAAATGAGTTTTGACTCGTAAACTGTCCCACGTAGAACTGGAGAAAGCTCTATTTTAATTTGAACACCATTTCGTTCGACTAATAGACGTAGCGCATCAATTTTATCTTGGTATGAACGAATAACGCGGGTGTTATCGATGCTGTTTATAATGGATGAAGCTAATGTATCTAAGTTCTCTTTAATTGTCAGTAAGGCTTGTTGCCTTGCCATCATGGGCAGGAATACCAGATCAATATCAACGGAAAGCCTTGGAAAGTCACGTACAAACAAATTGATTGCTGTCCCTCCTTTAAGAGCAAAGCAATCGTGCTGGGCAACAAAGGGTATAACTTGTAGTAACAGTTGGACCTGTCGATAGTAATGGCTTTTTCTATCCATCTTGGTTACATCTCCTTGGGTATAGTGATTTGCCAAGTTGGCTCTAGTTTGCCGTTTTGTGCGATAAGTCGCTTGCCTGTTCCTAGGTCATATTGTTCAGGTGTCAGATACTTAAACCAGGCATGTTGTTGTCTATTTGCCAGCCAAAGAAATAGCCGTTTAATTTTGATGCTGCAGCAGGCTTTAAGTAAGACATCCAACTTACGTGGTGAAAGGTTGCTCAACCCCTGCATAATTTGATCCGCGTGTTCAAAACTAGTGTGTTGGGGCACTGTGGTTAAGAGCTCAAGAATCGCTTTTTCTGGACAAGAATAAAAAAGCGGAGGGAGTGCTTCTCTCCACGTGTTTTGTCGTAGATATTGACTATTGAGCATCAGTGTTTCTGGCCATATACGTTTTGTGCCATGCCATTCAAATTCTGCTGAAATATCGATTCTGTCCAGCCAGCGAGGTAATGCGGAATTAGAATAAAGCTGTATTTTAGGTTTATCGCCGATAGACACATAATGCCCTAAACCCTCAAGCTCTAACGCTGTTAAGCCGCCCACATGAATAGGACTATCTGACATGCGTTGTACAGAAGCAACAAGACCTTTCCAGGAGAGATTTGCCTCCAGTCTTACATAAACCCCAGCGGTGAGGGGAATTAAAGTTCGGCTACGTACAGCATTGTCCAGAAAGTGCAGGCTGAGCCCTTGTGCTTCAAGCCATGGTTTTGTGGCTACCATATCCAAAGGCAGTGCATTCTGTAGTTGTGTTCTGGCTTTAGTATTCAGCATGTTTGACTATCGCATCTGGTTTGATTAGGTTTAAATATACGTTGATTATTGACGTGTTTTGTTCATTATTCAAACTTTATTATCTATAAAAGTTTAAGTTTTGTCATTTGCACGTTAATCATTGCCGTAAAAGTTTAGTTTTCCAAACTAAGTTTTTTTACTTTTCAACGTTAGTTTAGAGCCAGCAAGATGTGGTGATAAAGATAAATCAGTCAGCTTAGATGTCATTAACTTGCTATCGCTTCGGGGTTGTTCTGTCGGTAAATGATTATACCGAAATGGCCATTTAACGTGTTATAGAGGTGACTAGTACTGTTATGAGGCAATTAATACACTTATTCGCCTCATAGTATGAGGCGAATAAATTGCTATTTGCCTCATTTGATGAGTAGAATCGCTTAGTGTTCGCATCAAAAAATATTTTAGTCAGTTAAATAGAGGTCATTATGTGGATTTGGCAGCAACAACAATGGCCAGAGTTTGTATGGGATAATACTCGTATAAGTGCATTATTGAGGCAAATTCAATTTAACCAAGGTTTGCTGCTGGGTAAAATAGGTTCTGAATCCGCTAGTCAATGGACACTCGATACCATGCTGGCCAATATTGTTCATTCAAGTGCTATTGAAGGTGAAAAGCTTAACGCATTTTCTGTCCGTTCCTCTCTGGCGAATAAGCTTGGCGTGAGTGAAGAAAAACCTTATCCCACCACGACGCAAACTGATGGTTTAGCAGATATCACCTTAGATGCGCTACAAAACTGGCAACAACCGCTGAGCTTAATGCGGATTCTAGATTGGCATGCAATGTTGTTTCCAGAAAACCAAACGGGGTTTAATCCTGTTGTTGGCGGTAAGTTACGTGGTAACGAGCCTATGCAAGTGGTATCGGGCCGTTTAGACAAACCTACTGTTCATTTTGAAGCGCCTCCTCGAGATACGCTAGACCAAAGTTTAACGGAGTTTATTGAGTGGTTTAATCAATCACGAAAACAGGCTGACCTTGATCCGCTAGTACGAGCAGCCATCACTCATTTGTGGTTTGTCACCTTGCATCCGCTTGATGATGGTAATGGACGTATAACGCGTTTACTCACCGACTTAGCACTCGCGCAAGCTGAGCATCGCTCGATTCATTTTTACACAATGTCAGTTAGTATTCTTGAGCGACGCAAAGCCTATTACGCAATATTAGAGTCTACCCAGCAAGGTGGCTTAGATATCACACCTTGGTTGCTGTGGTTTTTAGACACCTTAAATGACGCTATTCAACACACGCTCAATATCATTGAGCAAACTACTGCTAAAACCCAGTTTTGGCGTCGAGTTGAGCAACACTTACTCACTCCAGCGTTAACCACAGAACAAGTGAAAGTGCTGAATAGGTTACTCGATGGTGACTTTAATGATGGGATAAGCAGTAGCCAATATCAAAAAGTCGCTAAAGTCAGCCGCGCCACTGCCACCCGACATTTGGCTCAACTTGTGGATCAACAGTGTTTGGTCAAGACTGGCGCGGGTGGTAGAAGTACAAGATATGTGTTGTTGGTGTGAGTTAAATCTTAATATGTGACTTATAGTCCGTAGACTCATTGTCTACATGTTTGCATCATCATGAAAACCTTTTTTTAGGATTTTTCATGGAAGATTTGATACTAGTTTCATTTGGTGCCTACTTTAAAAGTTTAAGGATTTCAAAGGGATTATCACAAGAACAACTTGCGCTAAAAGCTGATTTAGATCGGACATATATCAGTGGAATCGAAAGAGGGAAAAGAAATGTTAGTTTGATCAATATTGTCAAACTAGCAGAAGCTTTGGAGTTATCTCCTAAGCAACTTCTTGATTTTAAGTTCAAGGAATAAATATGTCTAACAGAGCATTTTATTCCGCACCTCTCGAACAGTTTTTAGTTGCTGACGCCTTGTCTATAAGTGGTGAAATATCCGCAGCTCATACTCAGCAACTACAGCATCAGCAATCCAGAGCTTGGGGAGCTGAAATAGATATACTCAAAAGAGAACTGAAATTATGTGGTACTGATAATACACATATCTTTTTTGAGTTTATGATCCCAAGAATGGGACGACGTGCTGATGTTGTTCTTGTGGTGAAAGGTGTCATCTTTGTTATCGAATTCAAAGTGGGTGCACAACAAATTAATCATGCCGATTTAAGGCAAGCCCATGGTTATGCACTCGATCTAAAAAACTTTCATAGTGGCAGTCATGATAAATTTATCGTGCCCATTTTAATTGCTACGAATTTAGCTAAACCAACATCCCAGCAAGCATTATTCAAATTAGACTTTGCATTTGATAACGTAGCTTCTCCGATTGCTATTCATTCAGGTCAAATACTTAATGCAATTAATCAAATAACTACATCTTTAAAGCAGGTTGAGTTTGATGCTAACCAATGGGCTGCATCTGGTTACTTACCGACTCCAACAATTATCGAAGCTGCACAAGCTCTTTATGCCCAACATAACGTTGAGGATATTGCTAAAAGTGAAGCGGATACTCAAAATATCGGCCAAACAAGTCAGCAATTATTGCAGCTAATACAAGACGCCCGTGAAAGAAAACGCAAAGTGATTTGTTTTGTCACCGGTGTCCCTGGTGCGGGTAAAACACTTGTTGGATTAAATATTGCGAGTACTCATTCAAACCCAAAAGAGAAAGAGTATTCAGTATTCTTGAGTGGCAATGGCCCTTTAGTGGCGGTGTTACAAGAGGCCTTAGCTCGTGATCGAAAAGTAAGAACTGCTGATACACTGGCATCTTGCCGACGACAGACAGAGCAGTTTATTCAAAATATTCATAAGTTTAGGGATGACTCTTTATCTGGCGCGGTTCCGCCTGAACAGGTCGCAATATTTGATGAGGCACAAAGAGCTTGGAATAAAGAGCAAACTAGTAAGTTCATGCAAACAAAACGCAATCAAATAGGCTTTAATAAATCAGAACCCGAATATCTCATTGAAGTCATGGATCGTCACGAAGATTGGGCCGTAATTATTGCTCTGGTTGGTGGAGGGCAAGAAATTAACACCGGAGAGGTGGGGTTGTTAGGTTGGCTTAATGCACTAGACGAAAAATTTAGTCATTGGGATGCTTATTACTCTGCAGATTTACTAAATGGGGAATATGTTGCATCAAATTTAACCGCTAGCCATTTATCAAAAGGAACAATCTTACCCTGTTTGCATTTAGCAACTTCGATGCGGTCATTCAGGGCGGAAAAACTATCAAGCTTTATTCATTATTTAATTGAAGGTAATAGCGTATTAGCTCGGAAATTATTCGCTACGTTCTCGCATTTATATCCTATTAAAGTGACTCGAGATTTAGACACTGCAAAGAAGTGGATAAAGTCACAGAGTCGAGCTACTGAAAGTATTGGCATGCTTGCTTCATCAAATGCAATACGTTTGAAAGCGGAAGGTATTTTTGTAAAAAACAAAATTGAACCTAAAGATTGGTTTTTAGGTCAGCCAGAAGATATTCGCTCATCTCATTTTTTGGAAGATATTGCGACTGAGTTTGATGTTCAAGGTTTAGAGTTAGATTGGTGTTTAGTTGCTTGGGACGGTGATTTTCGATTTAAACCTACTGGGAAAGAACATTGGCGATTTCGCGGAAGTAAATGGGAAAAGCGCCAACAAGAACAAACTCAAATTTATTTAGAGAATGCTTACCGAGTGCTGCTGACTAGGGCGAGGCAAGGGATGGTTATTTTTGTTCCTAGTGGAGATGACTCTGATAAAACAAGGCTGTCTGAGTTTTATGATGACACTTTCGATTTCCTACAACGTTGTGGTATTACCGTTGTTTAGGCTTATTTGATTCCATCAAAGCCAACCATATTGGCATAGGCAACTGTTGAAAACAGGATGTTTTCGTCAAGCCCCCATGGATGGGTTTACGGCGCGTTGTAGAAGACTATGTGGTGGGCGGATTAACCCATGAACCTGTCGATAACTCATCAGAACATTTTAGTTTTTTAGGTCTTCGTTTTTAGCTCTTCGGTCTTTAGATGCACAATGATTAAAAACAATAATGGCAGCCACGTTGGCTGCCATTATTATTGATGCTAGCGACTTATTGGGGGCAATTCACTAGCGGTTTATCACTTTAGTTCTTAGCCTAACGCTCAAAGCCAAATTACAAGCTAGGGCTAGTTAATCGCCATTGAAATAAAGTAACCCACAAATGTTGCGGTGATTACGCCGATAAAGCCTGGAATAATAAAGCTGTGGTTGATTACGTATTTACCAATATGCGTGGTGCCGGTTCTGTCGAAACTGATTGCGGCCAAATCACTTGGATAGAACGGGAAGAAGAAGTAGGCATAACACGCTGGCAGGACACCAATTAATACTGGTGCTGGAATGCCGAGTGAAAATCCTAATGGCAGCATAATGGTTAATACTGCCGCCTGGCTTTTTAAGAAGATAGATGACACAAACATCGCGATAGCAAATGTCCATGGGTACACGCTGACAATGTCGCTCACCGCGCTCACCAAATAGGTTTTATGGTGCTCAATAATAGTGTCACTCATCCAGGCAATACCAAAAATAATGATTACCGCGGTCATACCGGCGGTAAACACATTACTGGTGGCAATCTTTTTAGGCGATATATTGGTTGCGAGTAATATGACACCACCGACGGATAGCATCATAAATTGAATTGCGACCGACATGCTGACGCCAGTAGGGAGTAGCTCCTTACTGAACATGGCCACTATGATAACGGCCAGAATACCCAGTAAGAATACGATTAAGCCTTTCTTAGCGGTTGATTGTGCTTGTGGTGTTTCGGCATTGTCATCTTGTGGATCGATTAACGCCTCACGAAAATCAGCATCGGTTAATCGTGCCTGAAACTCTTCATCTTTATCTAAATCTTTACCGCGCTTTAAGCTCCAGGTACAGGCTACAAGCAAACCAATTAAGGTTGCTGGAATGGTCACCATGAGTACATCGATTAAGCTGATATCAAGGTTATTATCAACTGCTGTAGCTAATACTACCGCAGCAGCTGCTGCTATGGGGCTGGCGGTAATGCCCATTTGCGAGGCGACAGTCGCCATCGCTAAAGGGCGTTCAGGACGAATGCCTTTTTTATAGGCTACATCGTAAATAACAGGTAGAAGTGGATAAACCGAATGGCCAGTACCAACCAGAACGGTTAGAAAATAAGTACATAGTGGGCCTAAAAATACGATATGTTCAGGATGTTTGCGTAATATCTTCTCAGCGAATTTGACTAATAGGTTTAAGCCGCCGGTTGCCTCTAGTGTTGCCGAGGCCGCGACCACCGCCAGAATAATCAGCATTACGCTTATGGGTGGAGCACCAGGTGCAACGCCAAATACAAATGCCAGTACCGATACGCCTAAGCCGCCTAATAAACCAAAGGCGATTCCGCCATGGCGGATACCAACAAATATCACCGCTAGTAACAGCAGCATGTGTATATAAAACATCGTGTGTACTCCCCATATAGGATTTATGTAGGTTGTTATTATTTTTAGCCTTTTGAAGGTATCTCACAACGAATTTGAGGTTAGTGACTTAACTCAAGCTATTGAATCGGGGATGGTAATAAATGTTTAAAACGTGAACAACATTACATACAACCGCATGTATTGTGTTGAGTCACTTATTACTTGGTGAGGGCGAGCAGTGTTGGGGGTTCAGAGGGGCCGTTAAATACCCTGTTGACTTGCTTTGAGTAACATCTGGGCAATCGTTTTATCGTTACATTGTAAGAGCTGCCAACGTTGGCAGTTGTTGAACTGAGTGTAGTGTTCAATCGCTTCAATGAGTGTAGAAACCAAATGCGCCTTGTCATGTGGCTCATCATGCTGGTTCGTCAATATTTGGGTTTCAATGTGCAGGTTTTGCAGTAATAAACATTGGTTTTTACGATCGGCTTTTACATCCACGCGTCCAACAAAGCGGTCTCGCCATAAAATGGGTAACGAGTAATAACCGTATTGGCGTTTAGCCTCAGGCACATACACCTCGATTTGATAGTCAAAACCAAACCATTGCTGAAGTTTTTGCCGTTGAATAACTAAATTATCAAAGGGATTAAGCAGCCACACTTTATTGGGAATGCTTGTGGGTAACGTAAGCTTGGGCTGATAAAAGTAAACTTGCCTGGTGTGTTGATCGGTAAAGCTGGCAATGTCGCCTTGTTCGCACATTTGCGCCAAGGTTTTGGTCAGTAGTGGTTTAAGGCCTTTGCGTAGGTACTGAATTTGCTGCAAATTGCCAAAGCCATGGGCCATTAAATAACGCTTAATTAAATGCTGAGCAAACTCGCTGTCGCTGGGCACTGTGGTATCTATATAGTTTGGTAACACGCGCTCGGTTAAGTCATACACCTTTTGAAACTTGTCACGTTTAGCCACCATTAACTCGCCTTGAATAAACAATTGTTCAAGCGCTTTTTTAGCGGGTTTCCAATCCCACCATGATCCATTTTTAATATCAGCATTATGTGTAAATTGACTGGCTTTGAGTGGTCCTTCGGCTGTTATGCGGGCTTTTACCTCGCGCATGACTTTATGCTCAGGCTCAAACCAATGTTTATCGCCTTGTTGTAATTGTTGTTTGCGATACAAACTAAAACGATAATCATCTATGGGCAAATATGCCGCCGCATGGGACCAGTATTCAAATACGGTTTTATCGTTCATAGCCTCGTCAAGCATGGCAGGAGAGTAATCTGCTAGGCGATTGTGCAACACATGATGATGTGCGCGCTCGACCACATTAATAGAGTCTATTTGCACATAACTTAATTGCTGCATCAATTCTGATAACGACCCCAAAGGCTGCAACAAACCTTGCTGCTGCATACTTAGCTGTAACCATTGTTTAGCAGAGTAAGGATTGGTCATTAAGGTCCTTTATTGAGACTATTAACGCATTGAGATCCAGTAAATTAGCTATACGAACCCAATGAGTAACGGTTTTCTATCGCATTATTGCTTACCAGTATAACGTAATGCCAATTGCCAATAATGTTTTATGTGATATCGCCCAGCGGGTAATTGTGCAGCGCGACCCTTGCTGTTCAGGGATTTCGGCTACCGTAAGATCGCAAAAAAGTATTGATGGCAATGTCTACCCAGCGATCAATCGTGGCACTGTTTAGTGCTTGATCTGGATGGGTTAAACATATTAAGTGAAGCTCGCTGCGTAATAACGTTACAAAGACATCTGTAGCCTCGGAAATATTGATATTGTTTAAATCAATCTCTTTAGCGTTATGCGCTTGAGTTAAGCAGTCTGCGACCATTGCTTTGACAACTTTTGGACCAGAGTTATAAAACATATGCCCAAGAGTAGGGAAGCGAGGAGCCTCGGCAATGACAACTCGATATAAGGATAATGCTGGTGCCGATAAGGCTACATTAAGATAGGCTCTGCCTAATACTGCAAGACTTTCGGTGATATTACCTGGGGTGAATTTAATACCGTTAAGTGACGCGGTAAATGATGCACATTCGCTTTGAATGACGGCCAAAAAGAGCTTCTCTTTGTTGGCAAAGTGAGCATATACCGTAGACTTTGATACACCCGCTTCGCGTTGAATCATATCTGTTGTTGCACCATTAAAACCATGACTTAAAAATATTTTTGTCGCGGCATTCAATACGGTTCGAGCTTTAGGGCTGAGGTCTAGCGAGAGTTTGGCTAGATCTAATGGATCTATTTGGGAGTTTTTCATATTAGCACTCTCTTGACATAGGGAATTTATATTGGCATTATATCAAACCGTACGGTACAGTACAATTGTGTTTACCTAATTAGTTAATTGGCTTGTTATTTTAATGGTTCGTTAGTTTTTAATCACTAACGACATTTTTATTTGGCTTTCTTGTTGAACCGAGCGGTACAGTACTTCAAGCGTTGGGTGTTATATTTTGTTAAAACTGGGAATGTAGTGATGATTGTTAATTGTATAAATAGTAGATATTCGCGCAATATACTGGCGTTAGCTGTTTCATTTACGGTGTTGTCGGGGTGTACGCTTGGCCCTAATTTTAACATATCAACCAATGATTTTTCTCAGGTTACTTCTACGCCGCGATCTGACTATGGTTTGAATGAACAAGCTGTGCTTTCGCAACCCCAAAATGTGTCATCACAAAATGCCTCACAATGGTGGACAATATTTAATGACCCAATATTAACCCAATTAGAAACTATCGCTCAGCAAGGGAATTTGGACTTACAAGTTGCGACCAGCCGAATTGCGCAAAGCCGTGCGGCGTTGGGGATCACAGCAGCCGACCAACAACCTAGACTCTCTGCAAACGCAAGTTATGCCCGCGAAGGCAATAGTGAAAATGGCAAGATGGTGGCATTAGGCGCACCGTCGGAGGCCGAAAATTTTTGGACGGCAGGTTTTGATGCCAGTTGGGAGCTCGATCTTTGGGGCCGTGCGCAGCGGGCGACAGAAGAAGTTAGCGCCAAATTAGATGCGTCGTTATATCAGCGTGAAGCCATTCGTGTCAGCTTAGCTGCTGAAGTTGCCAAGGCATATTTGCAATTGCGCAATGCACAAACTCAATTAGCCATTAGCTTAGACAAGCAACAAACCGCTGAACAGATTGTCGCGTTAATGCAAAGCCGTGAAGACAACGGTGTTGGTACCCATTTTGATACTATTCGTGCTCAAACCGACTTAGCCACATTAACGGCAAGCCTACCTGAGCTGACCATGCGCAGTAATCAATTAATGAATGCCTTGGCATTATTGCTCGGTGAGCAGCCTCGGGCATTAGATGCCATATTAGCTACATCAAATAAACCGATTCAACTGCCAGCAGGTGTGCCGGTTGAGGTTCCGTCGGATTTAGCCTCTCGTCGCCCTGATATTCTTGAAGCACAAGCACATTTACACGCAGCCGTTGCCGCAATTGGTGTCGCAGAAGCTGATTTTTATCCTCGAGTGACCTTGTCTGGCAGTTTGGGGCTTGAGTCTTTTGAAGGCAGTGACTTACTGGGCTGGGATTCGCGCTCATTTACTGTTGGCCCTAAAGTGTATTTACCTATTTTTTCAGGCGGCAAGTTAACTCAGCAACTTGAGTTAACAAAAGAAAAGCAAAAGAGTTCAGCATTGAGTTATCGCAAAACCGTGTTGGCTGCCTGGCACGAAGTGGATAACGCTATCGATGCGTGGCGCGCACAACAAAGCCAACAGCATAAATTGTCTATTGCGCACCAATACACCGAGCAAGCTATGAAGATGATTGAGCGCAATTATCAACAAGGCACCAGTGATCATTTAGCTGTTTTGCAGCAAAAAGGGCAAGTGCTTAACAGCCAGATCCAACTGAATAACAGTACCACTCAAGCCGAAATCGCGGTGGTGAGTTTATATAAAACGCTTGGCGGAGGTTGGGATAACAGCCAACCCGTTACTGAAAATAGCGCAATGCTAATCACAACAGCTGGGGAGGCCAAATGAGTTCAGCGGTACTTTCTGAACCTGCTGCAGTTGTGCCAAAACACACCCTTGGCATACCTAATCAGGTATTAGCTGGGCTGTTAGGTATTTTTATTGCGGCAATGATGTCTGGCCTTAATAACCGTGTGGGGTCGCTTGGTTTGGCGGATGTGCGCGGCGTGATGGGGGTCAGCCTTGACGATGCGTCTTGGTTGCAGACTGCATACGCAATGGGCGAGCTTATTGCGATGCCATTTGCCTCTTGGTTTGCTATCACTTTGTCGGTGAGACGTTTTCATCTGTCGATGGTCTTTGTGTGCGCACTTATTGCGGCTATTTTGCCTTTTATTCAAAATCTAGATGTGTTGATAGGACTTCGCTTTGTTCAGGGCATAAGTAGTGGCGCGTTAATTCCTATTTTGATGATGGCGGCGCTGAAGTTTTTACCCCCTAATATTCGCTTACATGGTTTGGCGTTGTATGCGATGACCGCCACATTTGCGCCTAATTTAGCCGTGTGGTTAACCGGCTTATGGACCGACGGTTTGTCGGACTGGCGCTGGATATATTGGCAAGTGATCCCTTTGTGCGGTTTAGCCGGACTATTTGTAGGCTGGGGTTTACCTAAAGAAGGGGTTAAATACGCCCGCTTTGCACAAGGCAACTGGCTTGGGATGTTTTGCGGCGTGATATCGCTGTTATTACTTACTATCGCACTAGATCAAGGTGTGCGCCTTGACTGGTTTAACTCACCGTTAATTGTCGTGTCGTTAGTTGGCGGTGTGATTTTGTTTGGCTGTTACGTATTGACCGAATGGCACCATGATGCACCTTTTATTAAACCTCAATTAATGGCACGTAAAAACCTGCTAATCGGCACAATTTTATTAACGTTTCTACTTGTGGTGTTGATGTCTGGGTCGATGTTGCCGTCAAACTACCTTGCGGGGTTACAAGATTATCGGGTTATGCAAATTGCGCCAATCGGGCAGTTAATTGCCTTACCGCAGTTGGTGTTAGGGTCTGTTGTGGCATTGTTGTTGTACCAAAAGTGGGTCGATTCTCGGGTGATGCTGGCCATTGGGTTAGGCATTATTGCTTTGGCCTGTTTTTCGGGAGCACAGCTGACCCCACAGTGGAATCGCGACCAATTTTTAGTGGCTCAGTTACTGCAAGCCATTGGACAACCTATGGCCGTGGTATCGATTTTATTTTTAATGACCAGTGTGTTAGACCCAAGTGAAGGCCCTTATTTTTCGGGGGCGATTAACACTTTTAGGGTGTTTGGGTCGCTTATTGGTGGCGCGATAGTGGGCCAATTGTTAACGGTTCGCAGTCATTTTCATAGCGACATGTTACTTGACCATGCAGGCCTTGTTGATGGGGCCATTCCACAAGCGCTAGACGCATCAACCCTAGGGACAACCGTTGCCCAGCAATCTATGGTGCTGTCGGTAATTGATGCTTATTTAGTGTTGGGGGTACTCGCACTTATTTTGATCCCGCTGGCATTGATGATGACCTACGTGCCGGCGCCAGATTTAAGCAAGCAGAATTAAAGGTAACCAACGGCGCTTACACAGCTCTTTGCCCTGCTAACTGCGTTGAATCGACTTGTAATAGGCTAGCTATTGACGCGTCAATTCGCCTTGTTAGCAGAACAAATGACAAGCTTGAAAGTGAGACGGGGTAACTTGTTTATTTTAAATAGCATAAGTTCATCCCTTATCCCGAACTCAGGTTAAACAAATTTTAAGTTTATATTTTGAAAGTGAGTAATTGAAAATGGCAATATCTAAATCTATCAAAGTTACCGTAGTTGCAAGTTTATTCGTTGTGGTGATTGGCGGTGTGTTTTATCTAAATCAACCAGAATCAGCAAATGCGACACAGTCGACCGATGACGCGTATATTCAAGCTGATTTTACGATTGTATCCCCACAAATTGCCGGCAAAATAAGCCAGGTTTTAGTGGATGATAATGACGTGGTTAAGCAAGGCGATGTGATTGCCACTATCGACGATCGTGACTTTGTGGCTGCAGTTAACACCGCCAAGGCGCAAGTGGTTAGCGCCCAAGCGAGCATTAACAGTTTGCAAGCCAAGCTGGTTAATCAAGACGCTGTGATTGAGCAGGCGCAGGCAACGTTAGATGCTAATATCTCAACACTTAAATTGGCGCAGTTTAACCTTGAGCGTTATCGCAACTTAGCTGCAGATGGTTCGGGTACTGTGCAGGCGCTGCAAGAAGCGGAAGCGCAAGTGAGTATTCAGCAAGCTAATCTTCGTAAAAACGAAGCGGGTTTGTTGGCGGCTAAACAGGATAAAGATATTCAATACGCCGATATTGATAAAGCGAAGGCTGCATTACTGCAAGCTAATTCGATGTTAGATGTAGCTAATTTGCAGTTGTCTTATACGCAAATTACCGCACCGATTGACGGCATTGTAGGTAAAAAGTCACTACGTGTTGGCAGCTATGTTAATCCAGGGGTGTCGCTATTGGCAGTGGTACCGCTTGATGAGATTTATGTGCATGCCAACTTTAGAGAAACCCAACTTGCCAATGTAAAAGCTGGTCAGGCAGTTGATATTGAAGTCGATGCACTACCGGGCAAAATATTAACAGGCCATGTAGACAGCTTAGCCCCAGCGAGTGGTGTGAGTTATTCAGCGGTTGCGCCTCATAATGCGACAGGTAACTTCACTAAAATTGTTCAGCGTTTACCGGTAAAAATCATCATCGACGCAGATCAGGCCGATGCCGCGCAACTCCGTGTTGGCATGTCAGTAGTGCCCACTATTAATGTGAATAACAGTTAAGTGCTATTGCCGAATACCATTTTAAGACGATACAAATGAGTGATGTTTGCTTAAGGCGCATCACTCATTTTCGTTACACGCTGTAGCAGGTAAAAGTAGATTTAACGGTTGTAGCGTGTAAAACCCGACTTTAATTGCTGTGATGTACAAGCTCGATAGAGTTTAAAGGTTAATGGATTATTTAAGCTGCTGATATCAAAACACCTAAACAATGAAGCCCAGCAAATGCTGGGCTTCATTGTTTAGGTGTTCAGGCTTAAAGCTTATTCAACGTTTTGGATCTGCTCGCGCATTTGCTCAATCAATACTTTTAATTCAACAGCGGCTGAAGTGATTTCTGCACTGATTGATTTTGACGCTAAAGTATTTGATTCGCGGTTAAACTCTTGCATCATAAAGTCTAAACGACGACCTTCGCTGCCACCTTTTTTAAGGATGCGGCGAGCTTCTGCTACGTGAGCTTCAAGGCGGTCCATTTCTTCGGCTACATCTTGCTTTTGCGCTAGGAGTACCATTTCTTGTTCGATACGGGCAGGGTCTAGTTCACCAGCAATATCGGCTAAGCGGTTAGTGAGTTTTTCACGCTGGTATTTCATTACCGTTGGCATGTGCTCACGAACCACGTTCACTTGTTCCATTACGCCGTCTAAGCGAGTCAGTAACATGTCTTTAATCGCTTCACCTTCACGGCCGCGCGCTTCGATAAACTGATCGATTGCATTATCAAAGGCTGTCATCAGTTCTGCACCAATGCTGTCCATGTCTTGCTCGGCTGAGGCAAGCACGCCAGGCCAGCGTAATACGTCTGTTAAGCTTAGTTCGCCTTGACCGGCTTCTTGCTTTAACCAATTAGCAGCACTTAATAACTGTTTTGCTAGCGCTTGGTTGAGTTGCAATTCGTTGCTGCTGTTGTCGGCTAACTCATAACGTAGATTCACTTCTACTTTACCGCGGTTTAAGCGTTTACGTAGGCGATCGCGTAAGACAGGTTCAAAGCTACGAAACTGCTCAGGTAGGCGCAGGTAGGTTTCTAGGTAGCGCTGGTTGACTGAACGAATTTCCCATGAGGCTGTGCCCCATTCTGCTTTGTGCTCGATACGAGCGTAGGCTGTCATGCTTTGGATCATGAAGTGTCCTGTTATGTTATTACGCAAATGTGGGTTGATTATAGCCGTTTTAGGTCGTTGGATTAAAGGATTAGTGGCGATAATTGTGGCTTATCTTGGCCGATATCAACAACATCTGCGATAACGCTAGTGGACGATCATGTTACCGATAGCGATTAGCGTGGGTTTGTCGTGGCATCTGGCGTCGCGAACCTCTATAATATGCGCTCAAATCTGATATGAATTCGACTACAGGACTTTTCATGCGCCCAAGTAACCGTACACCAGCTCAAACTCGCCCTATTACTATTACGCGTTCTTTTACTGCACATGCTGAAGGCTCTGTTTTAGTTGAGTTTGGCGACACAAAAGTATTATGTACAGCCAGTTTCACTGAAGGCGTTCCACGTTTTCTTAAAGGCCAGGGTCAAGGTTGGGTTACTGCTGAATATGGCATGTTACCGCGTTCAACGCACAGCCGTATGGACCGTGAAGCGGCTCGTGGTAAGCAGTCTGGCCGTACTCAAGAAATTCAACGTTTAATTGGCCGTGCATTACGTGCAGCCGTTGATATGAAGTTGTTAGGTGAAAACACTATAGTTATCGATTGTGACGTGATTCAAGCTGATGGTGGTACACGTACTGCTGCTATTACGGGTGCTTGTGTGGCGTTAGTTGACGCGCTTAACTGGGCTCGCGGTAAAGGCATTATTAAAGCCAACCCACTTAAGTTTTTAATTGCAGCTGTGAGTGTGGGTATTTACAAAGGCGAAGCGATCAGCGATTTAGAATACATTGAAGACAGCGCTGCTGAAACTGACATGAACGTTGTGATGACTGAAACCGGTAAGATTATCGAAATTCAAGGCACTGCAGAAGGCGAACCATTTAGCCATGAAGAGTTACTTGAGTTGTTAGTGTTAGCTAAAAACAGTATTCGCGAAATTGTCGATGTGCAAAAAGCCGCATTAAGTTAATATGCTGTTGAAAAATGAGGACCGATTACGGTCCTTTTTTTTAATCCAAAATTTGATGAAAGAGGAATAACCGTGAAAGCCTATCAACGCGAATTTATTGAGTTTGCTTTAGCCCGCCAAGTGTTACGTTTTGGTGAGTTTACCCTTAAATCTGGTCGTACGAGTCCGTACTTTTTTAATGCTGGATTATTCAATACGGGTAAAGACTTAGCGCGTTTAGGCCGCTTTTATGCTGCGGCGTTAATGGACTCGGGCATTGAGTTCGATTTGTTATTTGGCCCTGCATACAAAGGTATTCCGATTGCCACAACTACAGCCGTTGCGCTGTGCGATCATCACGATGTAGACATTCCATACTGCTTTAACCGCAAAGAAGCTAAAACCCACGGCGAAGGCGGCAGTTTAGTCGGCAGTGAGCTCAAAGGTAAGGTGATGCTAGTGGACGATGTGATCACTGCCGGTACGGCGATTCGCGAATCGATGGAAATTATTAATGCCCATAACGCCCAGCTTGCAGGAGTGTTGATTGCACTTGATCGCCAAGAAAAAGGTAAGGGCGATCTGTCGGCGATTCAAGAAGTTGAACGCGATTTTGGCTGTGAGATTGTGTCGATTATTAAGCTGGCCGATTTAATCAGTTACTTGTCTGAAAAGCCGGGCATGGAAGCTGAACTGGCTAGCGTCAGTGCTTATCGTGAGCAATATGGTATTTAACCTGAGTAAGGATCAGGTTAAATAGTCTTTTGTCTTTCTCACGGCGTTGAATGAACTTGCAATAGGCTAGGTTTAAACTGATGCGCTGAAGCTGGAAAATTAAAAAAGCTGCACAATAGTCATATTGATGCAGCTTTTTATTACACTTTTTACCGTAATCAGTAATCCGTGTACGCTATCTCACTTGGTGTAAAAACTCAGCACGGGTAGCAGGGTTAGACTTAAAAATACCGCCAAGTGCCGTGGTGGTTGTAGAGCTGGTTGAGTCCATTACCCCGCGAGATTTAACGCAGTAATGTACCGCATCCATTTTTACCGCTACGTCTTTGGTTTCAAGCAAGGTTTGCAGCGCCACTAACACTTGTTGGGTTAACCGCTCTTGTACTTGCGGACGTTGGGAAAAGAAGCGCACGATTCGGTTAATTTTAGACAAGCCAATAATTTTAGTTCGCGGTAAATACGCCACAGTCGCGAATCCATCAATGGTTACCAGGTGATGTTCGCAGGTACTGGTGAGGCTAATATCTTGCACTCGCACCATTTCATCAACGCCCATCTTGTTTTCAATGACGGTGATTTTTGGAAAGTTTTCGTAATCGAGCCCCGAGAAGATTTCATCAACATACATTTTGGCGATGCGACGTGGCGTGTCTGCCAAACTGTCATCAGTTAAGTCGAGTGACATTAAGGTCAAAATCTCACGCATATAGTGTTCAATTTTAACTTTACGTTCTTCAGGCGTGGAAGTTTTTGGCAGCATCGGGGTTTCAAGCCCACGGTCTTTTAGCGCTGCTTGTACTTTAATTGCGGCTTCACTGAGTGCCATATATCCTCCAACGACTCGATATCACTGTTTGTATGAGTGTAGATTAACACCCACTTGGCTGCCCCATAGGGGAAAAGGAGAATAGCGCGATTCGTTGTAAATTAATACCGCAGCCAATAAAAAAGCCGATCCTTCTACTCAAGTATCGGCTTTTGTTGATTAAACATTTAAGCGTTATGTCATAATATTTTTCACGGTTTCAGCATTAAAGAAACGAAATGGATGATTCAATTAGCTTCTCAACAATTGTTGCTGAATAAAGGTCCATTGTTCATCAAAATGCAGTGTGGGTTTTTGTTTGAACTCACTGCGGACAAACTGTGAAATTCTGCCTTCGGCAAACGCTAACAATAGATTGGCCAGTATGGCTTCGTCGATGTTAAAGCCTACGCCTTCACGTAAGGTTTTTTCGCGTAGAATTTGTTTTATTTGGGTTTCTATTTTGGCAAATAACACGTCGATTCGGCTGCGTAAACGCTCGTTTTCACCTAGCAGTGCATCGCCATTTAACACGCGAGAAATCCCCGGGTTTCGTTCAGAAAACACCAACAATAGCTGTAATACTAATTGGCAGCGGGTCATGGTGTCTTTTTCTTCGTCCATGATGATATTTAACCGCGAGAGAATCGCGTCTTCAATAAACTCAATCAGACCTTCAAACATTCGCGCTTTACTGGGGAAGTGTCGATACAGTGCGGCCTCAGACACGCCCACTTCGGCGGCAAGCTTAGCGGTGGTGATCCGTTGACCTGGGCTGGTCTCAAGCATTTGGGCTAAGCATTGTAAAATATGTTCACGACGGTTTATTTTTGGGCTTTCGGCCATGATGTGTTCCTTGGCTCAGTGACTACTTGAAAAGGTTATTTGGTACCAGAGTGACCAAATCCGCCTTCTCCACGATCTGAGCTATTAAACTCATCCACTAGGGTAAATTCTGCTTGTACAACAGGGACAAACATTAATTGGGCTAAACGATCGCCAATGTCGAGTGTGAATGGTTTATCACTTCTGTTCCAACATGACACCATAAGTTGCCCTTGGTAATCGGAGTCAATTAAACCGACCAAATTACCCAGCACAATGCCATTTTTATGGCCCATACCTGAACGCGGTAAAATAACCGCTGCCAAGCTTGGGTCGGCCACATGAATGGCGATACCTGTTGGAATTAATACGGTTTGTCCTGGCTCTATGACCATTGCCGTGTCAGTCATTGCGCGTAAGTCCATGCCTGCACTACCGGGAGTAGCATAAGCTGGCAGCGGAAATTCACTGCCAATACGCGAGTCGAGAATTTTTAGTTCAATGGGTGTTTTCATGATTTTTTTAGTTGTTGTTCTATCAATGTGAGTAATTGGCGCGCCAGTGTGAGTTTGTCTGTTGCGGGCAGTTGTTGGCTGCCGTCTTGCCAAAATACTTGTAGTGCATTGCTATCGGCATTAAAGCCTAAGCCTTGAATAGAGACATCGTTAGCGGCAATCATATCCAGTTTTTTACGCTGTAGTTTACCGCGAGCGTATTGCTCTACGTCGTTCGTTTCAGCGGCAAAGCCGACTGTGAAAGGTCGTGTTGTGTGCTGAGCTACCGTGGCTAAGATATCAGGATTACGCACCAGTGCAAGCTGCATTTCTTCTGCCGATTTTTTAATTTTTTGATCGGCGACATCGGCAATTCGATAGTCTGCTACTGCGGCGCAACCGATAAAAATATCATGTTGTTCAACTTGTTGCATTACGGCATCGAGCATTTGTTGTGCAGAACCCACATCAATACGCTTAACACCTACTGGTGTGGCAAGATTGACCGGCCCTGAGACGAGTGTCACTTCTGCGCCCATTTCGGCAGCGGCTTGTGCCAGAGCAAAGCCCATTTTGCCAGAGCTGTGGTTTGAAATATAACGCACCGGGTCAATGGCTTCGCGGGTTGGCCCTGCGGTGAGTAATAATTTGTGACCTTGTAGTGATTTGGGTCCAAAAAACTGCACCAGTTGTTCGGCAATTGCTACGGGCTCTTGCATACGACCTGGACCGACTTCACCACAGGCCTGGTTGCCTGAGGCTGGCTGCCAAATGATTAAGCCTTTGCGGGCTAGATTGGCCATGTTCTCTTGGGTAGCGATGTTTTGATACATCTGTTGATTCATGGCGGGGCACACAATGATTGGCGCACTCGTGGCTAAACATGTGGTGGTGAGTAGCTCATCTGCCATGCCTGCATTAATACGTGCCATTAAATTTGCTGTAGCAGGAGCGAGTAACACTACGTCTGCCCAGCGTGCCAGTTCGATATGGCCCATTGCGGCTTCTGCAGCAGGATCGAGCAAATCAGAGGCAACAGGATGGCCCGAAAGCGCTTGAATCGTTAATGGTGTAATAAATTCCATGGCGCTTTGGGTCATGATGACTCGTACATCTGCGCCGCGTTCTTTTAAGCGACGAATAAGATCGGCACTTTTATACGCAGCAATGCCGCCGCCAATTCCGAGTAGTACTTTTTTATTTGTCAGCATGTTGTGCATTATCCGACGCTATCCTAATTGCGGCTAACAATATCACAAACCTGTGACAATTTGCGTGGATCCAATCTCAAAAATATCGACCATACTGTGTAACTGATTATAAGAGGGTGTAAATAATTGAGAGCGTGTTACCCATTAAGAAGATGTCATGATTTCAACGTGGGTTTTTAAAGGCACATCAATTCAGTATTGGCGTAGTAGTAACGAATTTATGCAACTTGGTTGAATTCGTCGAGGGTATGGCGTCTTTAAGATAACAAGGAGCATACATGGGTATAAAAGATTGGCCTCAAGGTGAGGGGCCGCGAGAAAAGTTATTACTAAATGGTGCAGGGCATTTGTCTGATGCTGAATTATTAGCGGTGATTTTACGAAATGGTCTTGCGGGTCAAAATGCAGTGGATTTAGCCCGCGAAATGATAAATCAGTTTGGTGGTTTACGAAGCTTGTTAAGTGCATCGAAGAGCCAAGTGTGCAAATTAGCCGGTGTTGGGCCGGTAAAATATGCTCAATTACAGGCTGCAGCCGAGATTTCTAAGCGAATTGCGCATGAAAATCTACAAAGAGGGCAAATTTTGACAAATCCTGATTTAACTCGGGACTATTTAATGAGACAATTAGCAGACCGATCCTATGAAGTGTTCGCCTTACTATTGTTGGATACCCAACATAGAGTCATTCAATTTGTAGAATTATTTCGTGGCACCATCGATTCCGCTTCTGTTTATCCTCGCGAGGTTATTAGCCTTGTGTTGGAGAAAAAAGCAGCAGCGGTGATAGTGTGTCACAACCACCCGTCTGGCATTGCAGAGCCAAGCCAGGCTGATCGGCGAATAACTGAGCGAATAAAAAATGCATTGGCAACCATAGATGTTTCTTTGTTAGATCATATGGTTGTAGGTGATCAGGAGATAGTCTCCTTTGCCGAGCGAGGATGGATTGTATAAACACTGCTTGATCTTATATGGTCAATCGTGTATAAAATGCGCCCTCTTTGTGCCTCGGGCGACGGCCATACGAGGCACATTAATGCTCGAGCGTTAAAAATTTGTTTTGGAGAAGATTGACATGTCAAGAGTATGCCAAGTAACTGGCAAGAAGCCAATGGTTGGTAACAACCGTTCGCACGCTAAAAATTCGACTCGTCGTCGTTTTTTACCTAACCTACAAAACCACCGTTTTTGGTTAGAAGAAGAAAAACGCTTCGTACAACTACGTGTATCTACTAAAGGTATCCGTATTATCGATAAGAAAGGTATTGAAGTTGTTGTTGCTGAACTTCGTGCCCGTGGCGAGAAGGTATAATAGAAAATGGCTAAATCTAAAGGTAATCGTGAGAAGATCAAATTAGTATCTAGTGCTAAAACTGGTCACTTCTACACTACTGAAAAGAACAAGCGTAACATGCCTGAGAAAATGGAAATCAAGAAATTTGATCCAGTTATTCGTCAGCACGTTATGTACAAAGAAGCTAAAATCAAGTAATTGATTTTTGATTCTTAAAAAAGCCCCTTCATTGGGGCTTTTTTTATGCCTAAAGAAAAGTAAGCTATACTGACACCAATCCACATTAGAATGTGCTCTTTTAGCGAAAATTATCCATGCAGTTGTACGTTAACAAAAAGACAATGCTGATAAATTCGCCCTTCGGGACAGTGCCACTAGACCCATTACTGCTTCAAATGCCTTTGATGTAGGTGACTACACCTACAGTCATTTTCATTATGCCGGCGACTAATGGCGCAGTCTAAAATAGATCACATTCTAATAATGATTGGTATGATAAAGTTTATGCTGTTTGATAGAGCAAAAGTGCGTAAAGCAAGATAGTGCATTAAGTTAAACTAACGTTATGGCTGTAATGATTTTTTCACACTAAACGGACAAACTATTTTTTGTTTAATGTGAAATAAAATGCTTTAAAAGTGAATTAAAATGCAATACCATCGTTGTTCTACATTACATTCTGGCTTGTAACTGCACTCAGGTTGCAAGTATGACTAACACCAAACTAATTACCGAGGTGAATTTGCCTGTGAGAACCACTGAACTGGTTGATGGATTTCGTCATTCTGCTCCTTATGTTAATGCCCATAGAGGTAAAACTTTTGTCGTCATGTTAGGTGGCGAAGCATTAGCGCATCCGCAATTTCGTGGCATTTTAAATGATGTTGCTTTGTTGCATTCACTCGGGATTGAAGTGGTATTAGTTTATGGTGCTAGGCCGCAAATTGATGCAGGGCTGAAGGCTGCGGGTATCGAGCCGGCATACCATAATGGCATCCGCATTACGGATGAAGATACTTTAAAAATCATTAAGCAGGTAGCCGGTGCGACTCAGTTTGATATTACTGCAAGATTGTCGATGAGCTTAGGCAATACGCCAATGCAAAATGCACAAATTAACGTAGTGAGTGGTAATTTTGTTATTGCACAGCCTCTAGGTGTCGATGACGGTGTTGATTTTTGTTTGAGTGGTAAGGTGCGTCGTATTGATGCGCAGGGCTTGCGTCGTCAACTCGACAATAACGGCATTGTGTTGATGGGGCCGATAGCGGCTTCTGTTACGGGTGAAAGTTTTAACCTCACCGCTGAAGAAGTGGCAACTCAAGTCGCCATTAAGCTTAAAGCAGACAAAATTATTGGTTTTAGTGATACTAACGGCCTCATCGGCAAACATGGCGAAGTGATTGCTGAGTTAATGCCTGATGACATCGAAGAAATGCTAAAAACCATGTCAGCAGATGATCACACAACGGTAGGCACTATGGCGTTTTTAAAGGCCAGTGTAGAAGCGTGTCGTCGTGGAGTGCCACGTTGTCATTTAGTGAGCTATTTAGACGATGGTGCATTACTGCAGGAGCTGTTTTCTCGCGAAGGTATTGGTACTCAGATTGTGACACAAAGTGCAGAGCGTTTACGCCGTGCCACGATCAGCGATATAGGTGGTATTTTAAACTTAATTCGTCCATTAGAAGAGCAAGGTATTTTAGTGCGCCGTTCTCGTGAGCAGCTTGAAATGGAAATTGAGCAGTTTATGTTAGTTGAGCGCGATAACTTAGTTATTGGTTGCGCTGCGCTATACCCATTTGAAGAAGATAATGCCGGTGAGTTTGCGTGTTTAGTGGTGCATCCTGATTATCGTGATGCCGACCGAGGCAGCATCTTATTGAATAACATTATTGGTCAAGCGCGAGTGCGTGGTTATTCACGTTTGTTTGCATTAACGACTCGCAGTATCCATTGGTTTTTGGAGCACGGTTTTAATATTGTTGATGTTGAAGAGTTACCAAACAAGAAAAAACAATTGTACAACTATCAACGTCGTTCAAAAATTCTAGCGCTCGATTTATAATTGATACACACCATAAAATGCCGGTTATTCCGGCATTTTTTATAGGTAAAATAAACGAAAGTGAGCGGTATAATATGAGCTTTACCGAGGAGGACTTATGGATGTTATTGCGTTAACGCCACTTGATTCAGGGGCGATAAACAGCGTTATTGCAGTATTATTAGGTTTGCTCGCGTTAACCGTCTTTATTTTTGTGAAACCCATTCCGAGTAATGCTAAATATCTTACTTTAGGCATTATGTTGCCGCTAATGGCCTTATTTGTCTTTATTTTATATCAATCATTTAGCAGTAATATTTCTTGGGATAACAAACTGTTGCGGGTAAATATTCCACTGTATTCGAATGAGATAGATACTGACCTCGTTGATTTTGCACAAGCGCGTGTAGTTAACCTGATTAAAGAGCCTGAATACGCCGCTAAATGGCGCACAAATGGTTTAGGTTTGCCAGGATATTCTCTGGGTTGGTTTTCATTGAATAATGGTGTTAAAGCCTTGATGTCGGTTACTGAATCTGAAGACGTGATCCTCTTGCCAATCAGTCATGATCGAGTGATTTTGGTTAGCGTAATTGATGCAGATGAAGCGCTAGCAAAGTTGCATGCTAGCGCACGGTCCAAACAACCTATTGATTAAATCTTCACTGCGGCCGCTTTTTTAGTGGCCACATGACGACGCTGGCGTTGCAGTACCATGTCGCCAACAAATATCACCAGTGCTCCCCAGATAAAACAAAAAGTGATGCCTTTTTCAATGTCAAAAGGCTCATTAAACAGTTTTACTGCAAGAATGAACATGATGCTGGGGCCAATGTATTGGAAGAAACCCAAAATAGAAAATGGAATTCTGACCGCCGAACCGGCAAAACATAAAAGTGGGATGGTGGTGACAATACCCGCTGCCACTAACAGTAAGTTGAGGTTAAGGCTATTGGTTAACATGCTAACAGGTGAGCTGTCTAACGTGAGCAATAAGTAACCGAGTGCAACCGGTAATAAAATAGCCGTTTCAACCAGTAAGCCAGATTTTGCATCAATATTGACTTTTTTGCGCAGTAAACCATAAAAACCAAAGCTTGCAGCAAGGGCCAAAGACACCAACGGAATTGAACCAAACGAGATTAACTGCACCAGGACGCCCACACTCGCTAATGTAACCGCAACCCATTGTAATTTACGTAAGCGTTCGCCGAGAAACACCATGCCTAGCAATACGTTAAACAATGGATTAATAAAATAACCTAAGCTTGCATCAAGCATGTGGTCGTTATTGACTGCCCAGATAAAAATAAGCCAGTTTGCTGCGATTAATATCGAAGTTGTGAGCAAAATGAGTAGTTGCTTGGGCTGTTTAAGAATGAGGCGTAAGCGACTGAACCCACCAATAAATTGCATCAAAATGATCATAAACAGGAATGACCATACAACACGGTGCATTAAAATGTCAGTGGCTGGAACTTGATGTAATAGTTTGAAATATAAAGGGGCGATACCCCAAATGGTGTAAGCGCAAATCGCGAGGAAAACCCCTTTACGATATTCTAAATCAGGCATAGTGAGTCAACAATGGCAACAACGAAAAGAGGGGCGATTGTAGGTCGCCCCTATTGATGACACAAGTGATTAAGCGATTTGTTTTTATTGGTTAGCTGTCAGTTTAACGTGGCAATGACGTAGATACATTGCCGATGTTAAATTAACCCACCATATAAGTGCCTGTACCAAAAGCAATATGAGTGCCTAACTCATTATGTAATTCCATTCGGCAAACCGATACTCGGTTGCCCGCCCTAATCACTGTGCCGGTACCGGTAAATATTTCTCCGCGACCAGGGCGCAAAAAATCAACCCGCATATCAATGGTGCCTAAGGTGGTTAAGCGTTGTTGTAATTCTTCCATTGTCCAGTCGTCACGGCTGGCAACTAGCCCTGCAAAGGCGGTTAGACCACCCACTACATCAAGTAACGTTGCGGTAACGCCACCATGAAGAATGTTTTGATGGATGTTACCAATCAGTTCGGGTTTCATTTTAATCACGACCTCAACCCCATTAATGTCGTAATGCTTAATGTCTAATCCGAGTAAATTATGGAATGGTACGTGTTTATCAAAAATCTCTGCAACTTGTTGTAAGGCTTTATCTTGAATTGGTGAGCTCATGGGCAATCCTTGTCGTATTCAACCTGAGCTCGGGATAATAAACGCCTTTCAAACAGTCCTTTGCCCTGCTAACTGCGTTGAATCGACTTACAATAGGCTAGCTATTGACGCGTCAATTCGCCTTGTTAGCAGAACAAATGACAAGCTTGAAAGTGAGGATGAATAACGTGTTGATTTTAAACAGCATAAGTTCATCCCTTATCCCGGGCTCAGGTTGATTTATTATTATTGTATGTATTTTCAATGCGCATAGAGTATTTAATCTAACGCTAAAGTGTTCAATACTCAATCATCATCGGCATGTTAAATAAACCAATTACACTTTGCTTCAAGACATCTGTGGCTGAGTGCTTTAAAATGACCATCCTTTAAATGACATCATAGTGTGAATGGATAATCTGACTTCAACGCCAAGCCCAACTCTTGATACTGCTGCAGAGCAGGATGTGTTATCTGCCAGTTTACAGCAGGTATTTGGTTATCGTGCCTTTCGTGAAGGGCAGCGAGAAGTGATTGAGCGCAGTTTACAAGGCCAAGATACCTTAGTGATAATGCCTACTGGTGGCGGTAAGAGTATGTGCTACCAGTTACCCGCTTTAGTCTTGCCGGGTGTGACAGTCGTTGTATCGCCTCTGATTTCATTAATGAAAGACCAAGTAGACAGTTTGTTGCAAAGCGGTGTGGCTGCAGCGTATCTCAATTCATCTTTACCGCGTGAGCAAAGTGCTGAAGTGCTTCGTAGACTGCATGCAGGTGAGATAAAACTCTTGTATGTCTCGCCCGAACGATTATTGCGCCCAGACTTTATTGAGCGTTTACAATCTGTTGAACTTTCGATGTTTGCGGTAGATGAAGCACATTGTATCAGCCAGTGGGGCCATGATTTTAGGCCTGAATATGCAGCCCTTGGGCAGTTAAAAGCGTATTTTCCGTATATTCCGTTAATGGCATTAACTGCCACCGCAGATCAAGCGACACGACTCAGTATTTGTGAGCGCTTAAATATTGCTCCGTATACCTTATTATCAAGTTTTGACCGGCCAAACATTCGTTATACAGTGGCTGAAAAATTAAATGCTGCCAACCAGTTGCGTCAGTTTGTCACTATACAAAATGGTGCCAGCGGTATTGTATATTGCAGTAGTCGCCGTCGAGTGGATGAAGTGGCAGAGCGCCTGCGTTTACAAGGATTTAATGCTCAGGCATATCATGCGGGGATGAGCCAAGATGAGCGTGCTGATGCACAAGACAAATTTTTAAAAGACCAGATTGATATTGTGGTTGCCACGGTGGCTTTTGGTATGGGAATTAACAAATCAAATGTACGCTTTGTAGTGCATTACGATATCCCTAAAAGCATTGAAGCTTATTATCAAGAAACCGGCCGAGCGGGACGAGATGGTTTAGAAGCAGAAGCGTACATGTTGTTTGACCCTGCCGATATTGGCCGGGTGAGGCATTTAATTGAGCAATCAGAACCCGGTCCGCAGCAACAAGTTGAGTTTCATAAGTTACACACTATGGCTGCTTTTGCTGAGGCGCAAACCTGTCGCCGTCAGGTATTACTGAATTATTTTGATGAGGTGGCATCTGAACCTTGTGGTAACTGCGATATTTGTTTGGACCCGCCTAAACGTTACGATGGCACCGAAGATGCGCAAAAAGTATTGTCGTGTATTTATCGTTTACAACAACGCTTTGGTATTCACCATGTAATTGATGTGCTCAGAGGTTCTAAAGCCGCAAATGTGGTTGATAGAGGCCATGACAAATTAACCACTTGGGGGATCGGTGCCGATAAATCGACAGAGCATTGGGTCAGTGTGTTGAGGCAGTTAATTCACTTAGGGTTGGCGAGTCAGGATATTACTCGAGGTTCAAGTATTCGCTTAAATCCAGCAGCAAGAACAATTTTAAAAGCTGAAATGACCTTAATGTTGGCTGAGCCGCGGATCCAGCTGCTCGATGTTAAACGTAAACCGAATACCCGTGCGGTACAGCAGTACGATCGTAAATTATTTGCACGATTAAAGCTCTTGCGCCGCGAGCTCGCTGAGCAACATGACATTCCACCGTATTTGGTCTTTAATGATGCTACGCTGGCTGAAATGTCAGCCATGCTGCCTACCAGCCCTGGTGAAATGCTTGCGGTAAATGGTGTTGGCCAAATAAAACTTGACCGTTTTGGCGGTGAGTTTTTAGATGAGATCAGTGACTATTTAACAAAAGGCTAACGCTTAGTCTTTATGCTTTAAATACGCAGTGTGTAATGGTCAAATATCAGTTAAGTGACTTTGGTGTCTTGTGGTTTCATTTTACTCAATTGATTTAATATCGCTCGCTTCATCAAGACTTCAAATGTGTCTAACTGTTGTAAACTCGCCAGACCAATACTGGTTTTAACATCGCTTTTCCAATTGCTGAGTATCTGTTCTATCTGATGCATGACGCGTGTTGCACCGGCAGATGATGTGTGGGGCAACAAAATAATTAATTCATCGAGGCTATGGCGAAATAACAGATCTTGCTCTCTTAATGCCAATTGAAACTGCTGTTCAACATAGGGAATATCCACCTGACGGATACGATTGATATTAACCAGTAACATACTCATTTGATAATGACCTTGTTTGGCATTGAGCAGTGCGTTGTCAATCCGTTGTTGTTGAGTTTCTTCTTTTTTGTCGACTAATACCGTTTGTGGTTTTTTAGTTAGAAAGAGCACTAAACCAATCGATAACAATAAGATAATCAATGCGGTAATCGCAAGATTTTGATTAATATTAGATGTTGGTTCTTCATCGATAGGTTGGGGGGTATTTTGCTCTGCTAAGCGGGCTTGATACTGGGTAAAGTGAGCGCTATTGAGTTTAGCGGTGGCTTGTTTGGTTGCATCAAAGCGTTGCACCTGAAATTGATAAGCTAATTCAAACTGATTGTTTGCTGCATAATATTCACTAATGATCTGAGTAAACTCTTCCAGATCGGAAAATTGTTTAAGTTCGTTAGCTTGCTCGATAATCTCATTGAGCAATGATATTGCTTGAGTATCTTTTTTCTGCGCGAGATATACTTGTGCTAATGTGCGCTTGATACGCATAATGTTAATAGGTTCTTTGTATTTTTTAAATAATTCGATGCTTGACAATGATAGTTGTTCAGCTATTTCATAATCGCCTACATATAAATGGATTGATGCCAATATAGCATTTGAAGTAGTTAGATCTCTTTCTGATGCTTTTTTTGTAGTTAAAGCTTCTGCTTCTTGAAGGTAAAACTGTGTTTGTTTTTTATCGTTTAGTGCAATATTAATCCGTGCTAAATTTACTGCAAAAGCAAAAGAAAGTTTACCAAAAGTGGATGGGTCATTATATGCTAACTCGGCAAAGTGTAATGCCTCTTTAAAATCTCCCATAGAGAAAAACACATTAGTGATTTCTGATAAAACGTAAGATTTAGGCACTAAATACCAATGCTGAAACTGAGTCCTAGCATCCTCAAAAGCATCTAATGAAATTCTTAAGTTTTCGATTGATTTATTATAGTTTTCTAGACTTGTACTTTGATAACTACTGAGAAAAAGACTATTAACAATAGCTTGTTGTTCTGAATACCGTCTTGCTAGTCTCAATGCCTCTTCTGTCAGAAGCTGTTCTTGCAATACATTACCAAGGCTTTGATTTGCAGCAGCTTCGCACTGAATAAAATAAGGCCTAGCGACATCGTATTTTAGCTGTCTCGCCTTGAGCTCACCTTGCTTTGCAAGTGTGATAGCATGATCAAAATCACTAAACTCGAGTAAATTAAAGCAACGTAATAAGCTTAGTCGCAGGGTTTCTATGTTGCTAAAAGATTGAGTGCTTTGTTGGCGTTCAAGCGCGGTTATGAGTGTTCTTGCGTCTTCTGATTTTTGCGAATTGATATTACTAATCACATCCAATTGTTCACTGACATTGAGTGACTGAGTTTTCTGGACGATGTCGTCACTGAGTAATAGCTCTTGCGAAGGCAGAGATAATGCCGGTGCCGCGATGGTAAAAAGCAATAAACTAACCATAAAGCTCATAATGCGATTAAATTTATATTTATTGGCTTCTTTCGAACGGGTCATCGGTTACATCTACTCAAATTGGGTTGCTTGAAGTATACGATTTTTTAATCGTGGATACATAAATATATAAACGATGCAGCCACTTAAGTTCACAAATTTTGATCTAGCACTGTTAGGTACTTATGATAAAAATATGCCCTCTGAGCTGTGGCCAGATTGCATGTGCTGAGCGTAATGAGGTACTAGTACGTCGTAATCTTTCTCAAGTTGAGTAATTTAGGGTTGACAGCGGAGCCTGCTCGCGTTAAATATTAGCTATAGAGAAATTTATACAGAATATTTATTTACTCAATATTACGTAATGTGAATATAAAATTATTTTAAGTGAATACTAAAACCATGAACACACAATCGATTTTACTCGGACTCCTTCTCCTCTCTCGCATAGACTGCGCGGAGTCCTTTGTGTTACATGCGAGATAAATTATTCAGCATACACAAACCCCGCGCTAATAGCCGCGGGGTTTTTTGTTTATAGCCCTTTTGAAACGAGCCAGTTGTGATGTTTGCAGTTAGGTGAAATACATACAAGATGGTCGATGGAGAAATTCGATGTCCGATAGAGTCATAATTTTTGATACTACGTTACGTGATGGTGAGCAAGCACTTGCCGCGAGCTTAACCGTTAAAGAAAAGCTGCAAATTGCGTTGGCTCTTGAGCGTTTGGGCGTTGATGTGATGGAAGTGGGGTTTCCTGTGTCGTCTCCTGGCGATTTTCACTCAGTGCAAACTATTGCTAAAACCATTAAAAACAGTCGTGTGTGTGCGCTATCTCGTGCGCTTGAAAAAGACATTGATGCCGCCGCACAAGCTTTATCAGTTGCTGATCAGTTCCGTATTCATACTTTTATTTCTACCTCGACGATTCATGTCGAAAGTAAATTAAAACGTTCTTTCGATGATGTATTAGAAATGGCCGTTAATGCGGTTAAATACGCCAGACGTTTTACCGATGATGTTGAGTTCTCATGTGAAGATGCTGGCCGTACGCCAATAGATAATTTGTGCCGTATGGTTGAGGAAGCGATTAAAGCTGGGGCTCGTACCATTAATATTCCTGATACCGTTGGTTATACCGTGCCAAGTGAGTTTGGTGGCATTATTAAAACGCTTTTTAATCGCGTGCCCAATATCGACCAAGCGGTTATTTCAGTGCATTGTCATGATGATTTAGGTTTGTCGGTGGCTAACTCGATTGCCGCGGTTGAAATGGGCGCGCGCCAAATTGAATGTACTATTAATGGTATTGGTGAGCGTGCAGGTAACTGCTCACTAGAAGAAATCGCGATGATCCTGGCAACTCGAAAAGGTTTACTTGATTTGGATTGCGGTATTAATGCTAAAGAGATCCACCGTACATCGTCGTTAGTGAGTCAGCTTTGCAATATGCCTATTCAAGCAAACAAAGCGATTGTCGGTACTAATGCATTTTCGCACTCGTCAGGTATTCATCAAGACGGCATGCTAAAAGCCAAAAATACCTACGAAATTATGACGCCAGAAAGTATCGGTCTTAATCGTAACAACTTAAACATGACCTCGCGCTCAGGCCGTCATGTGATTAAACATCGCATGGAAGAAATGGGCTACAAACCAACTGACTATGACATGGACAGCCTTTACGAGCAGTTTTTAACCCTAGCGGATAAAAAAGGTCAGGTATTCGATTACGATTTAGAAGCCTTGGTGTTTATGGAGTCGCAAGCGCAAGACGACGATAAGTATCAGCTTCAGCACATGATGGTGCATTCAGATTCTACAGAAGGTGTAGCGACAGCCACGGTACGTATTGCTGTTGATGGTAAAGATATTACTGAGGCTGCCACAGGCAATGGTCCTGTCGATGCGGCCTATAATGCCATTGCCAGAGCAACAGAACGTAAAATCAATATTACTAATTACAAGTTAAGTGCAAAAGGCGAAGGTCAAAATGCACTAGGACAAGTTGATATTACCGCTAAATATAACGAACAAATGTTCCACGGTGTGGGTTTAGCAACAGACGTCGTTGAAGCTTCAGCACAAGCGTTAGTGCATGTGATGAATTTAGTATATCGCGCAGATAAAGTGGCTGATTTTAAACAGCAGATCCATAAAGAAAGGGAGTTAGGTGGCGTATGAATTATCAAATAGCAGTTTTGTCGGGTGATGGTATTGGTCCAGAAGTAATGGCTGAAGCACGTAAAGTGTTAAGTGCTGTAGAAACACGTTTTGGATTGGATATTAACTACACCGAATATGATGTTGGCGGCATCGCCATTGATAATCATGGTTGTCCTTTGCCTGACGCTACCTTAAAAGGTTGTGAATCCGCTGATGCGATTTTATTTGGCAGTGTTGGCGGCCCTAAATGGGAACACTTACCGCCTAATGATCAGCCAGAACGTGGCGCATTATTACCATTACGGGGCCATTTTGAGCTATTTTGTAATTTACGCCCAGCAAAATTACACGATGGTTTAGAGCATATGTCACCATTGCGCAGTGACATATCAGCCCGTGGTTTTGATGTATTGTGCGTGCGCGAGTTAACCGGAGGCATTTACTTTGGCAAACCAAAAGGTCGTCAAGGTGAAGGTGATGACGAAGAAGCGTTTGATACCATGCGCTATAGTCGCCGCGAGATCAGCCGTATTGCCCGCATTGCATTCGAAGCGGCCCGTGGCCGTAAAAACAAAGTGACTTCGGTAGACAAAGCTAACGTGTTAGCGTGTTCAGTCTTATGGCGTCAGGTTGTTGAAGAGGTTGCTAAAGACTTTCCGGATGTGACCTTAGAGCACATCTATATTGATAACGCGACTATGCAGCTGTTGCGTCGTCCTGACGAATTTGACGTGATGTTATGTTCAAACTTATTTGGCGATATTTTGTCAGATGAAATTGCCATGTTAACCGGCTCGATGGGCTTATTATCATCAGCTAGTATGAACAGCACAGGTTTTGGTTTATTTGAACCCGCAGGCGGCAGTGCGCCAGATATTGCAGGTCAAGGCATTGCCAACCCCGTTGCGCAAATTTTATCTGCGGCATTAATGTTACGTCACAGCTTAAAACAAGAAGATGCAGCAAACGCCATTGAGCGTGCAGTCACCAAAGCATTATCAAATGGTTACTTAACCGGTGAACTGTTAACGGCAGATAAGCGCAGCGAAGCTAAGTCGACAGCACAAATGGGTGATTATATTGCTCAAGCAATTCAGGAAGGTGTGTAATGGCTCAAGTAACAGGTAAAACCTTATATGAAAAAGTGTGGGATGCGCATATTGTGGCGAGCCCAGAAGGCGAAGCGCCAATAGTGTATGTTGATCGCCATTTAGTGCATGAAGTGACCTCTCCTCAAGCCTTTAGTGGTTTAAAAGTGGCAGGCCGTAAATTACGTGCTCCAGAAAAAACCTTTGCCACCATGGATCATAACACTTCAACACGCAGTGCAAGTTTAGATGCGTTAAGCCCAATGGCACGTACGCAAGTTGAAACCTTAGCGCAAAACTGTAAAGCGTTTGGTGTGCGTTTATACGACATTCACCATCCTAATCAAGGGATTGTTCATGTAATGGGGCCAGAACTGGGTATTACTTTACCCGGTACGGTGATTGTCTGTGGCGACTCGCACACCGCAACCCATGGTGCATTTGGCGCATTGGCATTTGGTATTGGTACCTCAGAGGTTGAGCACGTGCTTGCCACCCAAACACTGCGCCAGTTAAAAGCCAAAACAATGAAAGTAGAAGTGCGCGGCAAGGTGACCGATGGCGTCACTGCCAAAGATATCGTATTAGCTATTATCGGCAAGTTAGGTATGGATGGCGGTACCGGTTATGTGGTTGAGTTTTGTGGTGAAGCTATTGAAGCATTAACCATGGAAGGCCGTATGACCTTGTGTAACATGGCTATCGAAATGGGCGCTAAAGCCGGTATGGTGGCACCAGACCAAACCACCTTTAATTATTTAAAAGGCCGTGAGTTTGCACCAAAAGATGCGATGTGGGAGCAAGCTGTTGCAGCATGGTCTGATCTTAAAACTGATGCTGATGCCGTGTTTGATGCTGAAGTGGTTTTAGATGCGAACGACATCGCACCACAATTAACCTGGGGTACTAACCCTGGGCAAGTTGTGGCCATTGATGCCGTGGTGCCTAATCCGCAAGATGAGCCGAACATGACCAACCGCACCAGTATGATTAAAGCATTAGAGTACATTGGCTTAACGCCGGGTACCAAAATGACAGACATCAGCATTAATAAGGTGTTTATTGGCTCTTGTACTAATTCACGTATTGAAGATTTACGCTCAGCAGCTGTGCATGCCAAAAACCGTAAGGTGGCAGAAGGTGTTGTGGCGATTGTGGTACCGGGTTCTGGCCAGGTAAAACTGCAAGCAGAAGCAGAAGGCCTAGATAAAATCTTTATTGAAGCTGGTTTTGAATGGCGCTTACCGGGTTGCTCTATGTGTTTAGCGATGAACGATGATCGCTTAGAAGCGGGCGACCGTTGTGCATCAACCAGTAACCGTAACTTTGAAGGTCGACAAGGTCGTGGTAGTCGAACGCATTTAGTTAGCCCAGCAATGGCTGCAGCAGCAGCGATAGCGGGTCACTTTGTCGATATTCGTCAACCTTACTAAACCGAGATAGGAGATAAACATGCAAGCATTTACTGCCCATACCGGTTTAGCGGTAACCATCGACAGTGCAAATATCGACACCGATCAGATTATTCCGAAGCAATTTTTATCTAAAGTGACTCGTGATGGTTTTGGCGTACATTTATTCCATGATTGGCGTTATTTGGATGATGCAGGCGATAAACCCAATCCTGATTTTGTACTTAATCAGCCACGTTATAAAGGCGCATCAATTTTATTAGCCCAAGAAAACTTTGGTTGTGGTTCATCGCGCGAGCATGCGCCGTGGGCCTTAGCTGATTTTGGACTAAGAGTGATTATTGCCCCGACATTTGCGGATATTTTTTACGGCAACTCAATCAATAACGGCCTATTGCCAGTTAAGTTACCTGCAGAGCAAGTACAGCAATTAATCGATGAAGTTGCAGCCGAAGAAGGTGCACAAATTACCGTCGATTTACAAGCCTTAAAGGTAACTTCACCTTCTGGTGCTGTATTTAACTTTAGTTTGGTTGAATCCGCTAGGCATAAACTGCTTAATGGTCTTGATGCGATAGGTTTAACCTTGTCATTTGAACAGCACATCAGTGACTATGAAACCCAAATTCCACCATGGTATGCGTAAGCGATTTACAATGTCATTTATACGGCTTAGGCTCCCGCAGTGAGTGCTTATGACACTGCTGATTAACTAGTTAATTGACTAATTAATTGGCTAGATAAATGAACCATGAGTGATAGTTCTGTGTTGAAAACCTCTTTTTGCTCGCAAAGAGAGGTTTTTTTATTTTTATTTGTAAATTAATTTATGTTTGCAAGAGGTTAAATCATTCTGTGGCACGTGAACATAAGCGACTAAAATTGACCGTTAAAGCTAACTGGTGTGCTATTTTTCGTTGTCTATGCTTATGTTTTTTATAGATATTTTTTTTGTTTTCTGTCGATGATTATATTTGAGCGTACAGTTATTTATATTTTTACGTTTTCACCCACTCATACAAATTAAAACCTTGCGCTAGATCACAGTTTCAATTCTTACCATTGTCTCCATTGTGCAAGCTGACGCCAGTTGCAAAGCGGTTTTGGATCCGTACACTGATGCCCTCATTTGAATCGAGCTTTTGCTCTATTTTGGTCGATTTAAGCAGTATGAATCTTAAGCACAGAGAATGAAAATGAAAAAAACAGTGTTAACATTGGCGATTAGCGCCATTGTCTTTGGGGCAACAACTCAAGTCAACGCAGCAGGTTTTCAGCTTGCAGAATCTTCAGCTACCGGTTTGGGCCGAGCGTATGCGGGTGAAGCTGCCATCGCAGACAATGCCTCAACTCAAGCGCGTAACCCAGCAATGCTAGCGTATCTTGAAGGCCGTCAGCTTTCTACAGGCGGTATTTACGTGATGCCTGATGTCGATGTGTTAGGCGACGTGAGTGTCACCTCTCCTTTGTTAGGCCCAGATGCAGTTGTGATGAATGCTGATGAAATCGATGTTGCAGATAATGCACTCGTACCTAATTTTTATTACTCTAACCAATTGAATGATCATTGGACTTGGGGTCTTGCGGTTAATGCTAACTATGGCCTAGCCACCGAAACCGACAAAACAAGTGCGGCAGCTATTTTTGGTAGCCACACAGCCATCACTACGGTTGAATTTAATCCTAACATCGCGTATCGCATTGATGATGAGTTTACTGTGGGTGCCGGCCTTCGTATGGTGTATGGCGAAGGGGAAGTTAGCGCAACAACGCCAGCTTGGATTGGTGCCATTAGTGCCAACCCTAATGTGCCAGCAAGCATATCAGCACGTTTACCATCGGCAGGTACAGAACTTAAATCAATGGAAGGTGATGACATTGGCTATGGTTGGAAAGCTGGTGCGAGCTGGCAAATCAATACCAGCAACCGCATCGGATTGGCTTATCACAGTGGTGTCGACCTAGATTTAGACGGTACAGTCTCTGGTGTGGTGTATGACGGCGGACAAGATATTAAGATTGATGGCTATCTGCCTATCGAACTGCCTGCTTTTGCTGAACTGGCTTCTTATCACCAACTAACAGAGAACTGGGCGATGCATGCCAGCATCAATTGGACAGAGTGGAGTACATTTGAGCGACTAGTGGCTTACTTCCCTGGAGAGGTTAAACCGACTGGTGATATTGAGTCAGATATTGTGAAAGAAGAAAACTTTAAAGACAGCTGGCGCTATGCAATTGGTACAACCTACACCGTAAACGATCAGTGGACGTTACGCGCAGGTTTTGCACTTGATAAAACGGCAGTCGATGATGAACACCGTACTACCACTATTCCAGACACAGATCGTTTCTGGTTTAGTATGGGGACTGGCTACCAAGTGTCTGAAAACTTGAGTGTCGATCTTGGTGTCACTTATATTCGTATGCACGGTAATGCACCGATAAGCGAATCTCAAGACTTACTTGGTCTCGCATCTATCGACTTCAATGGTGAAGCCACTGGTGATGTATGGTTAACCGGTGTACAACTAAGCTATAAGATGTAAAAGTCTTTGTAATCTAGCTCACTGGGCCTCGCATTTGCGGGGCTTTTTTATACTATGATGATAACGTTGATGCTGCCAGGATGGCTTTTTATTAAAGAAAGGTTATTGGTAGGAAGTACCATCATAAGAAATATAAGCCATTTGCTATTACTGTGAAACACAGACTAATACTTGCATTAAATTTATATGTCGATGTAGGATGTGCTATTGGCTTATTAAGCAGATAAATCATATAAAAATAATCATGTCAAAATGATATAGGAAATCAGATGGTTGCTAAGAAATACATCGTCGCGTTAGACCAGGGTACCACCAGTTCTCGTGCCATTGTGTTTGATCACCAAGCGAATATTGTCGCCGTTGCGCATCGAGAGTTTACTCAGCATTATCCTCAAGCAGGGTGGGTTGAGCATGACCCGATGGAGATTTGGTCATCGCAAAGCTCAGTATTGGTTGAAGTGTTAACGCGTGCAGGCATAAGCCGTCATGATGTGGCTGCCATTGGTATTACTAATCAACGCGAAACCACCATTGTATGGAATAAGCACACTGGCAAACCTATTTGTAATGCGGTTGTATGGCAATGTCGTCGTAGCCAAGGTATTTGCCAACAACTTAAAGCGCAAGGCGCCGAAGAGATGGTGCGCCAAAAAACTGGACTGGTATTAGACCCGTATTTTTCTGCTTCAAAAATCAAATGGATTTTAGACAATGTTGAAGGTGCTCGCGAACAAGCCGAGGCCGGTGATTTATTGTTTGGTACGGTTGACACATGGTTAGTGTGGAAACTTACCCAAGGTGAAGTGCATGTTACCGAGCCGACTAATGCATCACGCACCATGCTCTTTAATATTCACACCCAAGAATGGGATCAAGATTTACTTGAGTTATTTGATATTCCACGCGCCATGCTGCCAAGCATCAAACCGTCATGCGCCATCTATGGTTACACCGAACTGGCAGGTAACCATGTTCCGGTTGCGGGTATGGCAGGCGACCAACAATCTGCGCTATTTGGCCAGCTTTGTATCGAACCGGGTATGGCTAAAAATACCTACGGAACTGGGTGCTTTTTATTGATGAATACTGGCGAGAAAGCGGTTGAGTCGACACATGGATTGTTAACCACAGTAGCCATTGGTGCCGACGCTAAAGTTAACTATGCGCTAGAGGGGTCTGTCTTTATGGGCGGGGCGGTAATTCAATGGCTGCGCGATGAGCTAGGCTTAATTGCAGATGCTTGCGATACCCAATATTTTGCCGAAAAAGTGGATGACACCAATGGTGTGTATTTAGTCCCTGCTTTTGTTGGATTAGGCGCGCCATACTGGGATGCAGATGCCCGTGGTGCCATTATTGGGCTTACTCGTGGGGCGAATCGTAACCATATTATACGTGCAGCGTTAGAAGCCATTGCATATCAATCGCGTGATGTGTTGGATGCAATGAGTAAAGATTCGGATGTGCCACTAACCGAAATCCGCGTCGATGGCGGTGCGGTGGCTAATGACTTTTTAATGCAATTTCAAGCCGATATTACAGGGGCGAAAGTGATTCGACCATTAGTGACCGAAACAACGGCAATGGGCGCGGCATTTTTAGCAGGTTTAGCGGTTGGTGTGTGGGAGTCTACTGATCAACTAAAAGCCATGTTATCTACTGAGCGCGAATTTATTTCTACGATGGATCATGACCACAGAGCTGAAATTTACGCTGGCTGGAAAAAAGCGGTGTCGCAAGTGAGCCCTAATAGTCCTCCACAATAATTCGGTCGAGATTAAAAAATAAGGCTTATATCTCTATATCAATAAGCTGGCTGGCGGTTTCTCCACGAGTGGAAAAGCGCTCGTCAGTGTTCATTCTTCTTAATCGACTGCCATCACTCTTTTTGTCATCTATGCTGCGTAATGTTGAGCGGCGCTCTTTGCGGACAAGGACTTTTTTGGCAACAACGGTTTTATGAGTTATGTGAGGGGGTAATTGTGACTGCGGCGCTTCATGGCTGTCGGCGCTAATAGCGCTAGTGCCTCGCACTTGCTCAACAATCCTTCTTCGCTCGCTCACCGCGCGCACAGGTCTTGCTAACATGGCATAAATGCTGTCGATACTCATGTCGCGTCCTCCTGAGCCAATAAATACAATCGTTATGTTGTTAACTATACCTGTTATCGGCATCGTCAGGCTAAAATTTAATCATCTTTGATTATTGATTAACATCCGGTGTATTTTCATACCATTGGCTGACTTGCTGCGGGCTTAAACTAAGGTCGGCATTGCTGATGATGTGTTGGCAACTGAGGCGATAACCTTGAGCTAGCTTGCGTTTACTTAATTTGGCGATGTCATACTCGCAGGCGGAAGGCGGTGTCGATAAATACTGCACCACACATTGGCCGCATTGACCTCCACCGCCACATTCGGTAATAAATCCTTTAGTGTGCAAAGTACTTGCATGCTTGTTGATATTGTCGAGCATTAACCCCGACTTAGCGCTGATTTGAGCGATTAATTTCTGTGAATCATAGAGTGTTACCGTTACTGGCCGTTTTCTCGCTGACCAGAAAAATCCCTGCTGTAATTGATACAGCAATAACCGAACGCCACTGATAGCAAATATAAGGCTTAACACGGCAATTATCTGTGTCCAGAAGTGATTAAAGCTTACGCCATTTTCCGAGTTGTAATCCATAAAATGTAACATCAATAACCATTGTTGATAATCAGAGCGATTATTTTGATGCGCAATCACGCTACCTGAGTGGTGATTAACATAAATACGGGTATCGACCTCATCGTTAGCGGTTATCATCAATGTGCCAACAGGCATAGTGTTGTCGAGTTTAAGTGCTTTTACTGGCGCAAGCTTGGCATCGCCTCGATAACTGGCACGGGCGATCTGTTGTATTTGAAGATCAGTTAGGCTCACTCTACTTAATACCTGCTGATGCTTTGTCGTGGTTTGCAGGTTGTCGGCCCATACAAACACTTGCTGACCATTCACTTGAGTCAGTTGATAAGCCGGACGAGCTAGAATGCTGATTAACTCTATGTCGCTAAGCGGCATGTGAGATAATCTCACCACATCATTAATCGACACCGTTATCTGCAGGCTTATTGGTGTTGTTTGTGCTGCTACCGATTGTTGTTGATGAATGCTGGCAGAAAACCAGGCTGACGGAATCATGTTTAGCAATAAGCCAGTAACTGTCCACAGCAGTAGTTGCAAGCCGATCAATAACCCTAACCATTTATGCAATTGTTGGCAGCGGATCATCGAGCCACCTTTTTAGTGTGACTTAAGCGAAACCATAACAACATTGTGCCAAACAGTGCCGTGAGCAAACTCAAGCTGGCCATTAACGTCAGTAGATTGTTGTGAATATTGTCGCGCGTATCATAGTCCATAATATGCAGCATCCACATGACATCAAATAAACGCCAGTATGCATGGCGCTTGGTCACGATATGTCCAGTGTCAGCAGAGACATACAAACTACTTTGTTTAATATCGGCAAAATTAATTTGCCACGCAGGTAGCCATTTAGGGTTTAACTCACTGGGGGCGGTTTGTACAAATAACTGCGCACTGCTAATAACGCCCGCTCCAGTATAAGCGCTAAGCGCAATATGTTTGGCTTGTTGTTCAGTCAGAGGATCAAGCGGTAACCCCGTGTTGGCATTAAGAATAATTAACTGTGATTGCGAGGTGAATTGATAAAATGCCTGCCCTTGTCGCTGAGCTAAACGTATTTGGCTCGCGTCTGGATAGTGTTGCAGTAGCGCCGTTATTGGATAAGTCACTGTGGTGAGAGCAACGCTTTTGGGCGCCGATGTTAGTGTATCACCGTGAATGAAATCGATGTCCATTAACACCATGTAGGCCCCTGACAATATCCATAAGGCCATTTGTAACCCGGCAAAAAGTGCAAACCAGCGATGAAAGCGGCGTAAAGTATGGCCATTTAGCATAATAGTTGCCGTGCAAATAAAGATGGGAGTGCTTTTTTAACACTAATTAATGATCAAGATCGACAATTTGTGAGTTTTTATTCTGATTAATTCGCATCGATTGCGGTGCTAATTCAACCAAAAGGTGGATTATTAGCGCTATTAAGAGATGTTAATAAAAAGATCACCACCGATTTTTAGCCGATAAAATGACCGTTATGTGTCTGGTTTAACTCATTTACCCTGATTTTAAGCTGTTTTTAACAACTGGCTTTGTCATTCATCCCGTTTGAGATTAATTTGCTGCTAACCCGCTTGGGGTCTGGATTTAATATATCTGTCCATTGCTTGACAACACTTGCATAGAGTCCCTAAACTTAGCATTTGTGGGAAAAAGTGGATCATTGTGGATCAAATGCTAACAAAAGAGGTCTCATAACGTGTTTCGGGGTGCCAGTGCTATCAATATGGACGCTAAAGGACGGATCGCAATTCCTGCGAGATACCGTGACGCGTTACGTGTAGAGCATGCCGGTACTGTGATTATCACTGTTGATATTGAATCCGCCTGTTTGTTGATTTATCCATTACATGAATGGGAGCAGATTGAAGCAAAGCTTAAATTGCTTTCAGATACCGTTCCACTTGAACGTTCCTTTAAACGAAAATTACTAGGTCATGCCCAAGATTGTGAACTAGACAGCCACGGACGCATTGTGATTCCGCCGGCTTTACGAAGTTTTGCCAGCTTAGAAAAGAAAACCATGCTGGTGGGCTTACTGAATAAATTTGAACTATGGGAAGAGTCAGCTTGGCAACAACAGATGGATGACGGTAATACACTCATCCACAGCCAAGATTTAGCCAGCAATGAACGCTTGGCACACTTTTCACTGTAGAGACCAAAAGGTTAGAAGAACCCAATGAGCCAAGAGTTTGCCCATTTATCTGTATTACTGAATGAGACCGTTGATGGTCTCAATATCCAACGTGATGGCATCTATATTGATGGCACGTTTGGTCGTGGTGGACATTCTCGTCATGTGCTGAGCCATTTGGGTGAAAACGGTCGCTTAATTGCAATCGATCGCGATCCTCAAGCCATTGAAGCGGCAAAGCAATTTGCAGATGATCCGCGGTTTCAAATCGTACATGGCGGTTTTGGTCAATTAGCACAATATGTCGAAGAGTTAGGACTGACCGGTAAAATTAATGGCGTGTTATTAGATTTAGGCGTGTCGTCACCGCAGTTAGATGATGCCGAACGTGGTTTTAGTTTTTTACGTGACGGACCATTAGACATGCGTATGGACAACAGTCAGGGGCAAACGGCAGCTCAATGGATTGCTCGCGCTGAAATTGAAGACATGGCATGGGTATTTAAAACCTATGGAGAAGAGAAAAACTCTCGTCATATTGCTCGCTGTATTGCAGCAGACCGTGAAAAAACACCGTTTTTACGTACTAAAGATTTAGCCGATTTAATCGCACGTATTACTAAAAATAAAGAACGCAATAAGCACCCTGCAACGCGCGTGTTTCAGGCAATTCGTATTTATATCAATAGCGAGCTAGAGCAGATTGATCAAGCTCTTGAAGGTGCATTAACGGTATTGGCGCCACAGGGGCGTTTGTCGGTGATCAGTTTCCACTCGTTAGAAGACCGTATGGTAAAGCGTTTTATTCGCCGCCATAGCCAAGCTGAAAGCGTGCCATATGGATTGCCTATTATGGAAGCAGAGCTTAATAAATCGCGTAAATTAAAGGCGGTTAGTAAGGCTCTAAAGCCTTCTGATGCAGAATTAGAACAAAATCCTCGTGCCCGCAGCTCGGTTTTACGAGTTGCTGAGCGCTTAGATTATTAGTCTTTGAGGTTAATGTGAGCCAATCGACATTAAGTTTACCTCGAATTGTGTTGCAAGATCTTTGGCGTCACAAGTGGATTGTGTTGTTGGGGATGTTAGTCGTCTCTAATGGCATTGTGGTGGTGTATACCAGCCATGTGACGCGACAATTGATATCGCAGTGGGATCATTTGCTGCAAGAGCAAGATCGATTAGATATTGAATGGCGCAACTTATTATTAGAAGAGCAGTCGCAGTCTGAACACAGCCGTGTGACGCGAATGGCAACAAAAGAACTCAATATGGCGCGGCCGCTTCCAAAAGAAGAAATCATCATTCGAGTTCAGTGAGCATAGGGATTATGGCAAGACAAGCAAAACGAAAATTAAATCACGAACTGATCCCATGGCGTTTATACGTTGTGGTGGGGTTTGTTTTGCTATTATTTTGCAGCCTGATTGCACGTGCAGCTTATATTCAAATTATTGAGCCTGACAAACTGCGGCACGAAAGTGACATGCGCACCTTGCGTACCACCAGTAATCAAGTTCAACGTGGATTAATTACCGATCGTAACGGCGATATGCTCGCAGTCAGTGTTCCAGTACGTGCGGTGTGGGCTGATCCTAAGCATGCTCACGATCAAAATGCATTTAAAGACATGCGTCGTTGGCAAGCGCTAGCGGATGTATTGCAAGAGCCTGTCGATGAATTGGTTCGTAAAGTAAAAGGTAACCCGAAAAAACGTTTCGTTTACTTAAAACGCCAAGTGACTCCAGCCGTAGCTGATTACATCCAACAGCTCAAAATTGGCGGGATTTATCTTAAGTCAGAATCGCGTCGTTATTATCCAAGTGGTGAAATAGCAGCCCAGTTAATCGGTATTACTAATATCGATGACGTGGGTATTGAAGGTATCGAAAATACCTACAACACCTGGCTTACTGGTACACCCTCAAAGCAAAAAGTGCGTAAGTCGCGCGACGGTAGTGTGGTTGAACGTTTAGATATGGTGCAGGAGGGTGAAAGCTCGAACGACCTTGTATTAAGCATTGACCAACGTATTCAGCAATTGGCCTATCGTGAACTCAAGCGTGCCACCGAGATGTACCAAGCAACATCGGGCTCCGTTGTGGTGATAGACGTGCTCACCGGTGAAGTGTTAGCAATGGCAAATACTCCCTCTTATAATCCTAATTCTCGCGATAACTTACAGACTCACCGTATGCGTAATCGCGCATTAACCGACACCTTTGAGCCTGGATCTACCGTCAAACCGTTTGTGGTTGCAGCGGCATTAGAAGCTGGCACCGTCAAGGCAAATGAGCTTATCCAAACCTCGCCAGGTTGGATGCGTATTGGTGGTCGTCAAGTGCGCGATTCTAACAACTACGGCGAAATGTCGCTGGCAAAAATCCTTGTTAAATCAAGTAACGTTGGCATCAGTAAGTTGGCATTGTCTATGCCGGTGCAACAGTTATTGGGCACTTATCAGTCAATGGGGCTGGGTAATTATTCTGGCATCAATTTAACTGGCGAAAGTGCTGGGCTTATTCATGACCGTAACCGCTGGTCTGACTTTGAACGCGCCACCTTATCCTTTGGTTATGGCTTTACCGCGACGCCTCTGCAAATTGCGCGTATGTACGCCACGTTAGGCAGCGGCGGTGTGTTGTATCCCGTTTCGATTTTAAAACTCAAGCAAGCCCCTAAAGGCGAGCAAGTTATTTCTACTCAAGTGGCTAAAGATGTCATGCAAATGCTTGTGGGCGTGACCGAACTGGGCGGCACCGCGAGACAGGCTCATATTGACGGTTATCCGGTGGCGGGTAAAACCGGTACCAGCCGTAAAGCCGTTGCAGGAGGTTATGGTGATGATTATGTTGGCTTATTTGCCGGTGTCGCACCTGTTCACAAACCTCGATTAGCGATTTCAGTGGTGATTAATGAACCGAAAGGTGACAAATATTATGGCGGTGATGTCGCAGGGCCTGCTTTTGCCAAAATTATGTCCGGGGCATTGCAAATGCTGAATGTTGAGCCAATTTCAGAGCGAGAGGCTATCCATTTAGCCACTGCGCAAGGAGCGCAGCATGATGTTATTAAATGATTTATTAGCACCGTGGTTTCATTATGCTGGCTCAGAGTCGATTAATGGCTTAACACTAGACAGCCGCAGTGTCAGCCAAGGTGGATTATTTGTTGCTCTACCTGGTTATAAAGTCGATGGTCGCGAGTATATTTCACAAGCTATCGATGCCGGCGCTGCTGCAATATTGATTCATACTGATAATCCTGATCAGCACGGCTTAGTCGATTTACAGCAATACCAAGTTCCGTTGGTGTATTTTTTCCAACTGTCGCGACAGTTGTCTGCCGTTGCTGCCCAATTCTATGCAACTCATACCCATTCATTAGCATTAATTGGCGTAACGGGCACTAACGGCAAAACCTCTGTTAGCCAAATCATTGCACAAATCGTGAATTTGCTCGGACACCCAGCGGCCGTTATGGGTACGTTAGGTAATGGCATTTGGGGACAATTAGTCGACAGCGGTAATACAACGGCTGATGCCATTACCGTCATGAAGCAATTAGCCGAGTTTAATGCTCAAGGAGTGAAAGTGTGCGCCATGGAAGTGTCTAGCCATGGTTTAGTGCAAGGCCGTGTAGAGGCCGCCCCCTTCGAAACGGCTATTTTTACTAATTTAAGCCGCGATCATCTTGATTATCATGGTGATATGGATGCTTATGCTGCTGCTAAAAAACGCTTATTTCATTTCCCTAGCTTAAAACACGGTGTGATTAACATTGATGACGCCACAGGTACCAAGTGGTTTGCTGAGCTCGCTAATCGTCAGATTAAGTCGTTCAGCACTCAAGGTGATGCCAGTGCCGACTTTTATTGTACCGAGGTGCAATACCATGATGCAGGTGTGAGCGCTGTGTTGCATTACCCTGCATTAAATGGCCAGAGTAGCTTGTCGGCCCACATTGAATCACCATTACTGGGCGCATTTAATTTATCAAATGTAGTCGCAGCCATTGCAGCTCTGTATTTGCAAGGCATGTCGATGACCGCCATGCTCGCGGTGATGCCAAATTTGGTGCCCGTAGCCGGTAGAATGGAGCGTTTTTCTGCTGCGAATAAAGCCACTCTAGTGGTTGATTATGCGCATACGCCAGATGCCATTGAGCAAGCACTAAAAGCATTGCGCGTGCACTGCCAAGGTACCTTGTGGTGTGTGTTTGGTTGCGGCGGTGATCGCGACAAAGGTAAACGACCATTAATGGCGCAAGCCGCTGAGCAATATGCAGACAAAGTGATGATCACTAGCGACAATGCGCGCAGCGAAGATCCACAAACCATTATCAACGATATTTTACAAGGCATCAGCCAACCCAATAATGTGCTAACACATGTTGATCGTATTGAGGCTATTACTCGTGTTGCAGCATTAGCACAAGCAGATGACATTGTATTGCTTGCAGGTAAAGGGCATGAAACCTATCAAGAAGTTGCAGGTCAACGCATCGATTATGATGAACGCGCTTTAGCACTTGCTTTGTCTAAGGACGCATTATGATTAGTTTATCGCTTGCTCAACTCGCTGAGCACTTACAAGGTCAATTGCACGGTAAAGATCAAGCTATCTCAGCGGTAAGTACCGATAGTCGCAAAATTGAAGCAAGGTGTTTATTTGTTGCGTTAAAAGGTGAGCGTTTCGATGGTCATGATTTTGCCAAAACGGCCATCGATAATGGCGCAGCGGCATTGTTGGTTGATCATGTTCTGCCGTTTGATGTTGCGCAAATTGTGGTTGCCGATACTCAAAAAGCCATGGGCAATATTGGCGCGCTTGTGCGTCAACACGTTAACCCAATCAGCATAGCGTTGACGGGTTCTAACGGTAAAACCAGCGTGAAAGAAATGGTTGCCACTATTTTATCGCAACAACACCAAGTGTTATTTACCGCAGGTAATTTCAATAATGAAATCGGCGTACCGTTAACACTGCTGCGTTTAACTCAAGGCGATGAATATGGCGTGTTTGAGTTAGGTGCCAATCATCGTGGTGAAATAGATTACACCTCTTCATTAGTGCAACCGCAAGTGGCATTAGTGAATAATATTGGCAGTGCACATCTAGAAGGCTTTGGTTCGCTTGAGGGGGTGGCCGAAGCCAAATCAGAAATTTTTAATCATCTGGCTAACAACGGCACTGCGATTATTAATGCTGATGATAAATATGCCCCTTATATGCTGCAACGCTCGCAAGGCCACAAGCAGTTGCGTTTTTCGTGTCAGGCAGACGTTGATGCAGACGTTAAAGCTATCGATATTGAAGCTGACGAAAATGGCTGTTGCCAGTTTATGTTGACCTTCAATGGTCAGCAAATCGCGGTGCAATTGCCTCTGGCAGGATTACACCAAGTGAGTAATGCACTTGCTGCCGCGTCTATGTGTCTAGCACTCAATATTCCGTTATCGGTTATCGCGCAAGGGTTTGTATTATTGCAACCGGTAAAAGGGCGTATGCAACCGCATAAGCTCGGGCGCATGCTGTTAATTGATGACAGTTATAACGCAAATCCCACTTCAGTCAGTGCTGCAATCAATTGGTTGCAACAACGTGATGGTTATCGTTGTTTAGTGCTGGGAGATTTGGGCGAATTAGGCGACAATGCTGCCCCTTTGCACGCCAGCGTTGGATTGCAGGCGAAAAATGCAGCAATAGAGGGGTTATTCTGTTGCGGCCAACTTTCGGGCCATACCAGTGAGGCATTTGGTAGCGAGCATTTTTCCGCACAAGACAAATTGATTGTCGCATTACAACAACACCTCAAAGATGTTGAAGGCAATGTGACTATTTTAGTTAAAGGTTCTCGCAGCGCTGCTATGGAGCGGGTTGTCGACAGTTTATTGAATGCCTATGGGCGTGGGGAGTTAGTGTAGATGCTGGTTTATCTAGCCGAGTATTTAACCCAATTTTATAGCGGGTTTAACGTTTTTTCATATGTAACGTTCCGGGCTATTTTAGGCTTGTTGACTGCATTGGTGTTTAGTTTGTGGTGGGGACCGATTTTAATTAAGCGTCTGCAAATGCTGCAAATTGGTCAGGTTGTACGTGATGACGGTCCAGAATCGCATTTCAGCAAACGTGGCACCCCGACAATGGGTGGAATTCTGATCCTTGCAGGTATTTTTATCAGTGTGTTGCTATGGGGTGATTTATCGAATCGCTACGTATTAGTCACGCTGTTTGTGTTAGGCAGTTTTGGCGCGATTGGCTTTATTGACGATTACCGCAAAGTGGTTAAAAAGGACTCTAAAGGCCTTATTGCTCGTTGGAAATATGCACTGCAATCAATTGCAGCAATCATCGTGGCCGTGTTTTTATACAGCTCTTCGACCATGAATGGCGAAACACAATTAGTGGTGCCGTTTTTTAAAGACGTGATGCCACAACTTGGGTTGATGTTTATTGTATTGGCTTACTTCACCATTGTGGGTGCGAGTAATGCCGTGAACTTAACCGATGGTTTAGATGGCTTGGCGATTATGCCAACGGTTATGGTTGCGGCAGCATTTGCGTTAATTGCTTACTTGTCTGGTCATGCACAATTTGCCAGTTATTTACATTTACCGCATTTACCTCTAGCCGGTGAACTGGTGATTGTGTGTACCGCAATGGTCGGTGCTGGCTTAGGCTTTTTGTGGTTTAACACTTACCCAGCACAAGTCTTTATGGGTGATGTTGGGTCATTGGCATTAGGGGCAGCATTAGGTGTTATTGCTATTCTGGTTCGCCAAGAGATTTTGTTGGTAATTATGGGCGGCGTATTTGTAATGGAAACCGTGTCGGTGATCTTACAGGTAGGTTCGTACAAGTTGCGCGGTCAGCGTATTTTCCGTATGGCGCCTATTCATCATCACTATGAGTTAAAAGGATGGCCAGAGCCACGGGTTATTGTGCGCTTTTGGATTATCTCATTGTTTTTAGTGTTATTGGGTCTTGCGACTCTAAAACTACGCTAAGCAATCATTAAGGTAGATATTATGCAATCTAAGTACACGCACATTGTTTTAGGCTTGGGAGCTACAGGGCTTTCAGTCGTGCGTTTTTTAGCAACTAAGGGCATTAAGCCCTTAGTGATGGACAGTCGTCGTAATCCTCCAGGGGCAGAGACACTGGCACAAGAATTTGCAGATATTGAATTAATAAAGGGTGGGTTTGATTGTCGCTACTTAGTGCAATCGAGTCAGATCATTATCAGCCCTGGTGTACCTATTGATACCCCTGAAGTGCGTGCTGCACTGGACATGGGTATTGAAGTCATTGGCGACGTAGAGTTATTTGCTCGTGAAATTGCCGATCGTAAACCTTGTGTTGTTGGTATTACCGGCTCAAACGGTAAATCTACCGTGACCACATTGGTTTACGAAATGCTGCAAAAAGCCGGTATGTCTGTCGCCATTGGCGGCAATATCGGCACGCCTGCATTGGATTTACTCAGCGAAGATGCTGAGTTTTATGTGCTTGAATTGTCGAGTTTTCAGTTGGAAACCACGCATTCGTTAAATTGTATTGCTGCGACCTGTTTAAACATTAGCGAAGATCATATGGATCGCTACAGTGACTTGAACTCGTATCGCGAAGCCAAATTACGTTTATACCCACAAAGTCGATTTGTGATGTATAACCTCGATGATGAGCTCACGTATCCATTAGAGCCAATGAACCAAAATCATTTTTGCCTTGGCGTACCAGAAGGCGATGCTTGGGGATTAAGTGATGGCAAGATTTTCCATGGCGACAGTGAGATTGTTAACTTAAATGAAGTGTCATTGATTGGTAGCCACAACCACGCCAACTTACTTGCGGCAATGTCACTGGCGTATGCTTGTGGTGTCGATAAAGAGTCGATGGTTGATGTCGCGAAGCATTTTGTTGGTTTAAGTCATCGCTGTGAATTGATCGGTGTCAAACAAGGTGTGTCGTATATTAACGACTCAAAAGCCACAAACGTAGGTGCAACCGTTGCTGCATTAGAAGGGTTAAATTCGCACCTGGGTGATTTATATTTAATTGCGGGCGGTGACGGTAAAGGCAGTGATTTCAGTCCGCTTACTGAACCGCTGGCTAACATTACTCAGCTGATTACGTTAGGCCGTGATGGACCTAAAATTGCCAAGTTAAAAGCAGACTCAATAGCCGTTAATAGCATGGCAGAAGCGGTAGCCAAAGCGGCAGAATTAGCATCGTCTGGTGATATCGTTTTACTGTCGCCTGCCTGTGCCAGTTTAGATATGTATAAGAGCTTTATGGCTCGTGGCGATGACTTTAAGCAATGTGTGGAGTCGTTACCCGATGGCGAGTAACGAGCAACAACTCAGCTTGTTTAAACAAGGCTTGAATTGGGCTTTACCGTCATTGTTGTCTGACAACAGTGCACCGGGAATGCCGCTGTATGATCGTAGTTTTTTAGTGGCGATTATTGGCTTGATGTGTTTTGGTTTTGTCATGGTCATGTCGGCTTCTATGCCGGAAGCCACAAAGCTAACTGGCGATCCATTTTATTTTATGTATCGCCACGTGCTGTATTTAGTTGGCTGTGTGGTGATTGCGTTTTTTGTGTTGAAGTTTGAGGTTAGCTACTGGGAAAAAAACAGTGGCATGTTGATGCTAGGCGTACTGGTATTGCTCATTGCCGTATTGTTTATTGGTACCTCGGTAAACGGCGCAAGGCGCTGGTTGTCTATTGGGCCAATACGTATTCAAGTCGCTGAAATGGCCAAGTTTGTTTTTATTGTTTACATGGCAGGCTATTTGGTTAGGCGTCATGGTGAGTTACGCGAAAACCGCAAAGGCTTTATTAAGCCTATTGGTGTATACGGTTTATTTGCATTGTTAATTCTATTGCAGCCTGACTTGGGTACTGTGGTGGTATTGTTCGTGTGTACGGTAAGTTTATTGTTTTTAGCCGGCGCCAGAATCATCGACTTTATGGCGTTGATTTTGTTGGGGGTCATCACATTTGTGCTGCTGGTATTGTTTGAGCCATACCGTATGCGACGAGTAACCTCGTTTATGGACCCATGGGAAGACCCATTTGGCAGTGGTTATCAGTTAACACAATCATTAATGGCATATGGCCGTGGTGATTGGTTTGGCCAAGGTTTAGGTAACAGTATTCAGAAGTTAGCTTATTTACCTGAGGCACATACCGACTTTATTTTTGCAGTGATAGGTGAAGAGTTAGGTTTTGTTGGCATCATTATGGTATTGCTGGCGTTATTTTTTGTGGCTATCCGTGCGATTAGATTAGGCAACTTGTGTTTAAAGATGCAGCGTCCATTTGAAAGCTACGTGGCATACGGCGTCGGGATTTGGGTGTGTTTCCAAACAGTCGTTAACGTGGGCGCCAGTATTGGTATGCTGCCAACTAAAGGGTTAACACTTCCCTTTATTAGTTATGGCGGCAGTAGTTTATGGGTCATGACCGCGGCGGTGATGTTACTGGTCAGAATTGATTACGAGCGCCGGCTGAGTTTGGTGCAAGCCGTCCAAGGGAGAACAAGTTAATGAATAGCAATGTGAGTCGTTCTCCACGTATTTTGGTGATGGCAGGCGGCACTGGCGGGCATGTATTTCCTGCTCTGGCAGTGGCGAAATATTTGGCTGAAAAAGGCTGGCAAGTGCGTTGGTTAGGCACGGCTGACCGAATGGAGGCGCGTTTAGTGCCTCAGCACGGCTTTGATATTGAGTTTATTGATATTAAAGGTGTTCGCGGCAATGGCCTTATTCGAAAATTAGCCGCACCATTTAAAATAGTGCGTTCGATTATTCAAGCTAAAGCCGTGATAGATGATTTTAAACCGAATGTCATTTTAGGCATGGGTGGATTTGCCAGCGGCCCTGGAGGTGTAGCGGGTAAGTTATCGGGTGTACCAGTCGTTTTGCACGAGCAAAATGCCATCCCCGGAATGACCAATAAATTGCTGTCTAAAATTGCTAAAAAGGTATTGTGCGCGTTTCCCAATACCTTTGGCAATAACGTCGCGAATGTGGAAGTTGTTGGTAATCCTATTCGCCAAGAGCTTATCGCATTAGGCGAACAAACCAAAAAGCCGCAAGTCGATGCGTTACGCATTTTAGTGGTCGGTGGCAGTTTAGGTGCCAAAGTGCTCAATGATGTGATGCCTGCAGTGGTAGCTCATTTAAGCAAACATCACTCTATTACGGTATGGCACCAAGTGGGTAAAAATAACCACACTGCAGTTAAAGCCAGTTATCAGCAATTAGGCCAGCTAGACACGGTTAATGTGGCTGAATTTATTGATGATATGGAAGCCGCTTATCGTTGGACAGATGTGGTTGTTTGTCGCTCAGGTGCGTTAACCGTATCTGAACTCGCCGCAGTAGGGCTCCCAAGTATTTTGGTGCCTTATCCACATGCAGTAGACGATCATCAAACCGTAAATGCGTCAGTGTTGGTTGATGCTGGTGCAGGCTTTTTATTACCGCAAACGATTTTAAATGCTGACAACCTTGCTGAAAAATTGCAGTTGTTTGCTGAACATAGAGAAGAACTCGCCCAAATGGGCCGAAAAGCACGAGGCGTTGCAGTGTTAGATGCCACTCAACGAGTAGCAGATATTTGTGCCTCAGTAGCAACAAAGGGTTGAAATGACAAAGACAGAAAGATACGCACAACTTCGTAGCATGATCCCTGAAATGAGACGGATCAAGCGCATTCATTTTGTTGGCATCGGTGGTGCTGGCATGGGTGGTATTGCCGAAGTGTTAGTCAATGAAGGCTATCAAATCAGTGGTTCTGATATTGCGGTTAATAGCGTAACAGAACGCCTACAAAGCTTGGGTGCAAAAATCATTATTGGCCATCAGGCCCAAAGTGTTGAGCAAGTTGATGTGGTGGTGGTGTCTACCGCAATTAACCCGCAAAACCCTGAGATTATTGCAGCAAAAGAATTACGTATTCCGATTGTTCGCCGTGCTGAAATGTTAGCAGAGTTGATGCGTTATCGTCATGGTGTGGCTATTGCTGGCACTCACGGTAAAACCACAACAACCAGTTTAATTGCCAGTGTGTATGGTCAGGCAGAGCGTGATCCAACATTTGTGATTGGTGGACTGTTAAACAGCGCAGGCACGAATGCACGTTTAGGCAAAAGCCGTTATCTGATTGCTGAAGCGGATGAAAGCGATGCAAGCTTTTTGCACTTGCAGCCAATGGTCAGTGTGATCACCAATATCGAAGCGGATCACATGGATACTTATGGTGGCGACTTTGAAAAGTTAAAAACCACCTTTGTCGATTTTTTACATAACTTGCCGTTTTATGGTGTTGCCGTTATGTGTATTGACGACGATGTCATCCGTGAAATTATGCCGCGTATTGGTCGCCAGGTAGTGACTTATGGCTTTAGTGAAGATGCCGATGTGCAAGCGATTAATTTTGCGCAAAACGGCCATCAATCAAGCTTCACTGTGAAACGCCACAATAAGGATGATTTAGACATTGTCTTAAATCTACCTGGGCAGCATAACGTATTGAATGCTTTAGCCGCGATAGCGGTAGCAAGTGAAGACGACATAGATGATAACTCGATTGTACAAGCGTTAGCAGAATTTGAAGGCATTGGTCGCCGTTTCCAGCACCTAGGTGAATTTGCGACTCCTAACGGTAATGTCATGTTGGTCGACGATTATGGTCATCATCCAAGTGAAGTGCTGGCAACGATTAAAGCTGCGCGTGCAGGTTGGCCAGATAAACGCCTCGTTATGGCGTATCAACCGCATCGTTATAGTCGTACACGTGATTTATATGAAGACTTTGTTGATGTATTGTCGCAAGTCGATTGTTTACTGCTACTTGATGTTTATGCCGCAGGTGAAGCACCTATTCCTGGTGCCGATGGACGAGCGCTGTGTCGTTCAATTCGTTTGCGTGGGCAAATTGATCCTATTTTTGTTGCCAGCCCAGATCAATTAGCCGCTGTCTTGCCAGATGTATTACAGGATGGTGATTTATTTTTTACTCAAGGTGCAGGTAATATCGGGGCGTTATCGAAAGAATTAGCCCTTAGCGAATTAGGCTTTAAAGCTCAGCAAGAAGAACAAGGAAATGATTGATTTTTCATCAATTGTTGTGTTGAAAAATCGAGCTTTAATCCTAAAGGATTGGTCGATATAATGGCCGATCTTTTGGGGCTAACCCCGGAACAACGTCAGAGGCGGATTTAAGGTGTCGTGGAGCGATAAAGGGCGCCAATTAAAACAGAATCTAGCACGTGTAAATTGGTATTTTTGCACTGGCGTACTGTTTTTACTATGTGTGCTTGGCACAGTTGTTTGGGGTGGAATACAGCTTCATAATCTGCTTAATGATGCAGATGCTCTGCCCATTGAGGCGGTAGCCGTTAAAGGTGAGAGGCTCTACACCACCGATGACGAGATTAAAAATGCGCTGCAATCGTTAATGCAAAATAGTTTTTTTAGCGCAGATGTACTTGATGTGCAAAAAGCATTAGAAGCCTTACCGTGGGTTTATCATGCTTCAGTAAGACGAGAGTGGCCGGCAAAATTTAAAGTGACTCTGCAAGAGCAACAAGCAGTGGCACATTGGAATAACACCGCGTGGTTGAATGTAAATGGTGAGGTTTTTGAAGCGCTTGCGCATGCAGAACACACCAGTTTACCACTCTTATCAGGCCCAGAAGGAACTGAGCAAGAGGTGTTAACCAGTTTTCAGCAATTAAATGATTTACTAACAATAAATGGCTTCACCTTAGTCAATTTACGTTTAAGTCCTCGTCATGCTTGGCATGCAGTATTAGCCAACGGGATTGAAATTGAGCTCGGGCGAGAAGATAAAATGTCACGGATACAACGCTTTATTAATGTGTATCCGACGTTGAAGCAAAGTGATAAACCAGTTGCAACCGTTGATTTACGTTACGATACCGGGTTTGCAGTAGGCTGGGGTGATTCAAAACAGAGAGTCGACAATAAATGACCAAAAATCAGGAAAGAAACCTCATCGTGGGGCTAGATATAGGGACATCCAAGGTCGCAGTGATCATTGGTGAAGTATTACCTGATGGTGAGATTAGTGTCATTGGTTTAGGTAACCATCCTTCACGTGGTATGGACAAGGGCGGTGTTAACGATCTCGACTCTATAGTACGCAGTGTGCAACGTGCATTAGATCAGGCTGAGTTAATGGCTGATTGCCAAGTGTCGTCAGTGTATTTAAGCATTTCGGGTAAGCACATTGCTTGTCAAAACGAAAACGGCATGGTGTCAATTAACGACGAAGAAGTGACTCAAGAAGATGTTGATAATGTCATTCATACCGCTCGCTCAGTAAAAATACCGACAGAGCGCCGTATTTTGCATGTGTTACCGCAAGAGTATTCAATCGACGTTCAAGATGGCATTAAAAGCCCTATCGGTATGTCTGGCATGCGTATGGAAGCCAAAGCGCACATCGTGACATGCGCCAATGATATGGCCAAAAACATAACCAAAAGTGTTGAACGTTGTGGGTTAAAAGTCGACGACTTAGTGTTTTCAGGGATTGCGTCAGCAGACTCTGTACTGACTAACGACGAGAAAGATTTAGGCGTATGTATCGTCGATATTGGTGGTGGAACGACCGATATTGCTGTATATACCAACGGCGCATTACGTCATTGTGCGGTTATCCCAGTAGCGGGTAATCAAGTGACCAGTGATATCGCTAAAATTTTTAGAACACCGTTAACTCATGCCGAGCAAATTAAAGTGCAATTTGCTAGCGCAAGAAGTTCAACGGTAAGTCGCGAAGATAGCATTGAAGTACCGTCAGTAGGCGGTCGCCCTTCGCGCAGCATGTCCAGGCATACATTGGCTGAAGTGGTTGAGCCAAGATATCAAGAATTGTTTGAGCTCGTGCTTAAGCAGCTGCAAGACAGTGGGTTAGAAGACCAAATTGCAGCAGGTATTGTACTCACCGGAGGCACGTCCTCAATATCAGGTGCAGTTGACATTGCCGAGGCAACATTTGGTATGCCAGTTCGTGTGGCATCACCGTTGCCTGTAAAAGGGTTATACGAATATGTGGATCAGCCTATTTACTCAACAGGAATAGGCTTGCTTCATTATGGCGCTAGGCGAGTCATCGAACGTCAGTTCGAGCGACCAGAGCGTCAAGGGGTTACCAGCTTTTTGAATCGGGTCAAAAGTTGGTTTAAAGGTGAATTTTAATAACGCAGACATACGGAGATCAGACAATGTTTGAGATCATGGACACTCATTCAGACGAAGCGGTGATTAAGGTCATCGGCGTCGGTGGTGGCGGCGGAAACGCTGTCGAACATATGGTAAAACACAGCATCGAAGGTGTTGAATTTATCGTCACAAATACAGATGCGCAAGCATTACGTAAATCAAGCGCGGGTTCTACAATCCAGCTTGGACGTGATGTGACTAAAGGCCTTGGTGCTGGTGCAAACCCAGATGTGGGTCGTCAAGCCGCTGAAGAAGATCGCGAAAATATTCGTGCGGCCATTAAAGGGTCAGATATGATCTTTATCGCAGCCGGTATGGGCGGTGGTACGGGTACTGGTGCCGCACCTGTCGTAGCAGAAATTGCGCGCGAAGAAGGTATTTTAACTGTTGCTGTTGTGACCAAGCCTTTTCCTTTTGAAGGTAAAAAGCGTATGGCCTATGCAGAACTGGGCATTGCCGAGTTAGCTAAACACGTGGATTCGTTAATTACGATCCCAAATGAAAAGCTGCTTAAAGTGCTTGGCCGTGGTACTTCATTGCTTGATGCATTCGCTGCAGCCAACAACGTACTACTTGGTGCAGTTCAAGGTATTGCAGAGTTAATTACTCGTCCAGGTCTAATCAACGTCGATTTCGCCGATGTGAAAACGGTAATGTCTGAAATGGGTAATGCCATGATGGGCACCGGTGTCGCACGTGGTGATGATCGCGCTGAAGAAGCTGCAGAAGCTGCAGTGGCAAGCCCATTACTTGAAGATATTGATCTAGCGGGTGCGCGCGGCGTACTGGTTAACATTACCGCAGGTATGGACATTACAATCGAAGAGCTTGAAACTGTGGGTAACCACGTTAAAGCTTACGCATCAGACAATGCGACTGTCGTTGTTGGTGCTGTCATTGATCCTGAAATGAGCGACGAGTTACGTGTTACTGTTGTTGCTACTGGTATTGGCGCAGAGAAAAAGCCAGACATTCAATTGGTGTCTAAACCTGTTGCACGTCCAGAGCCAGTTGCCATTGAGCCTCGTCCAGAGCCTGTTGAAGAAGTGATTCCTCAAACTAGCTATGCGGCGCCAAAAGGCAACGCGGTTCCACAGCAACAACCTTCTCAACGTCCTGATGCTGATTATCTTGATATTCCAGCATTCTTACGTAAGCAGGCTGACTAAAACTCGGATAAAACGTGATGTTTTCGCGTGATTAATGAGTACGCTGTTGTAATAAAGGTTATGTTGCAAGCCGGTTTACGGATTTGCTACTGGGTCAGTGATTTTTTTGTGAAAATCCAAACTTATGGTAGCATGTCATACCAGCTCTGCATGATAGTCTTAGGCTATTTTTGCAACTATTTGTTTAATATTGATATTTACGGGTTAATGAATGATTTTTCAAAGAACTGTTCAAAAAATGGTGAAGAGCACTGGAGTCGGATTGCATTCTGGCAATAAAGTGACTCTATGCATTATGCCCGCACCAGTAAATACAGGGATTGTACTTAAGCGTACCGATTTAAGCCCAGCTGTGTCTATTCCAGCCAAGGCCGATATGGTGCGTGAAACCACTATGTGTACAGCCTTAGTAAACGATGCTGGTATTAGAATATCAACGATTGAGCATCTGTTTGCGGCACTTGCCGGCTTAGGCATCGATAATGCAATTATCGAAGTCGATGCACCAGAAATCCCGATTATGGATGGTAGTGCAAGCCCGTTTGTGTTCTTACTGCAAAGTGCAGGCATCAAAGAACAAGCGGCGCCGAAAAAATACCTGAAAATTACCAAACCCGTGCGTGTTGAAGATGGTGATAAATGGGCTGAGCTAAAACCTTTTAAAGGGTTTAGAGTTGATTTTAAAATTGACTTTGCTCATCCAGAAATTGCCCGTAGTCAACAACACATGATTATGGATTTTTCAACTTCAGCGTTTGTTAAAGACATTAGTCGTGCCAGAACATTTGGTTTTATGCGTGATATTGAATACCTACGTGCAAATAATCTTGCACTTGGTGGCAGCATGGAAAATGCCGTTGTACTTGACGAATATCGTGTATTAAACCCTGATGGTCTGCGTTATGAAGACGAATTCGTTAAGCACAAAATTCTCGATGCATTTGGTGATTTGTATGTTGCAGGTCATGCCATCGTTGGCGAATTTGTTGCTTATAAAACCGGACATGCGTTAAACAACCAACTCGTGCGTGCATTACTTGCTCAGCAAGATGCATGGGAGTTAGTCAGCTTTGACAAAGAGGCTGATGTTCCCGTCAGCTTCATGGTTCCGGGTGCGCTCGCGCACGCTTAATCGTTAAGATTGCCTATTACGGCTGGCTAATGCAGCCAGCCGTTTTAGTTTTTCACCTAGCGTACCATCGACATGTTCCGCCAATGCTTCAATATGTTGTGCTGCAGTGGTACTAATAACGTTTTGATTGGTGCTAACTTGTGGCTTAACTAATGCAAGCCCAGGATTGACTTTAACCTCAATAGCGGTAAGCATCGGAAGCGTGTCAATTTGAAGCTGTTGTAATAGCTTCTGCTTTTGAAAGTTTATTCTTGCAGCCCATGCTGCAGATGTAGTTTCAATAACAAGAACACCCTGGCGGAGATTAGCAACTTTAAGCTGCTCTGCTACAGGACCATTTAATGTCTGTTTTACATATTGATTCAGATTATTTAATAGTTCTGCTTTCTCGGCAAGTTCAGGCAGTCTCCCAGACAAATGGACTAAATTACTGAGATCTTGAGGGGGCTTTTTCATATGATAATAAGATGGCTGAATTAGGCTATGAGTGTAACAGTTTTTATTCAAGGTCGAAATGGCGTAACACGTTGGCAACCCAGCAAACGGTGGTTACTCCTACCTATTATTCTTATGGCCACAGGCACTGGAATATATCAATACAACACTGACCGCTTTGCTAGCCAACAAGCTAAAGTTGACGAAAACAAACAATTACGTCAACAGCAAACGCAACAAGTGATTGAACTCAAAACCGCAACTGAAACCCAATTAGCAGCACTTGTTGCTCATGTGGCGAAAATGCAAGCCAAAATTACCCGACTTGAAGCCCTTGGCCAACAAGTTGCGCAAAATAACCTCCTTGATGATCAATTTGATTTCTCTACAGAAGTTGGACTCGGTGGTTTAAGCGAAATAGGTAATGGCGTCGAATTAAGTCAGCTTATCGATGAAATGAGTAAGCTGGCATCCAGAATTGATAATAATAATGTTCAGTTATCCCTACTTGAAACAGTAGCATCTAATCTCCATATAGATGAAGAGCGTTATATATCAGGGCGGCCAATCGATAAAGGTTGGTTATCTTCGCCCTATGGTTTACGAAATGACCCTTTTAGCGGCCGACGAACAATGCATAAAGGCATTGATTTTGCCGGTAAAGAAGGGGCGGATGTTACAGCAACTGCAGCAGGCGTTGTAACATGGTCAGGAAGCATGCTTGGGTATGGCGAGTTAGTCGAAATAGATCATGGTAATGGTCTTCGCACTCGATATGGTCATAATAAATCTCTGTCAGTAAACGTAGGTGACGTGGTTGCCAAAGGCGATAAAATTGCCAGTATGGGAAGCACAGGCCGTTCAACCGGCCCCCATGTGCATTACGAAGTGTTGCGCGGTAAGCAACAAATAGATCCACAAGAGTACGTTTACCGCAAAGCAAGTTAATAATATTAACGGTTAATGCGCTCAAATGAGCCAAACCTACAACAGATAAGTGATTAAGATGTTAGGCAAACTACTGACAAAAGTATTCGGAAGTCGCAACGATCGCACTCTGAAAAATCTCGGCAAAATCGTAAATCAAATTAACGCATTAGAGGCTGACTATGAAAAGCTATCTGATGAAGAGTTAAGAGCCAAAACAGAAGAGTTTCGTCAGCGCTTAGACGGCGGCGAAAACCTAGACGGCATCATGGCTGAAGCTTTCGCGGTAGTGCGTGAAGCGTCAAAACGTGTTTTCGATATGCGCCCCTTCGACGTACAGCTACTTGGCGGTATGGTATTAGACAGTAACCGTATTGCTGAAATGAGAACCGGTGAAGGTAAAACATTAACGGCAACATTACCTGCATACCTTAACGGAATATCAGGTAAAGGTGTTCACGTTATTACCGTAAACGATTACTTAGCGCGTCGTGATGCTGAAAACAACCGTCCATTATTTGAATTCTTAGGCTTAACCGTAGGCATCAACGTTGCCGGTTTAGGTCAACATGAAAAGAAAGAAGCTTATAACGCTGATATTACCTATGGTACTAACAACGAATTTGGCTTCGATTACCTTCGTGACAACATGGCGTTTTCACCACAAGAACGTGTACAGCGCCCACTGCATTACGCACTGATTGACGAAGTCGATTCAATCTTAATTGATGAAGCTCGTACGCCATTAATTATTTCAGGTGCTGCAGAAGATAGCTCAGAGCTATACGCTAAAATCAACTTGTTAATTCCAAGTTTAATTCGCCAAGATAAAGAAGACACCGAAGATGAAATTGGTGAGGGCGACTACAGCATCGACGAAAAAGGCAAGCAAGTTCATTTAACTGAACGAGGCCAAGAGAAAGTTGAGCTACTTCTTATCGAAAAAGGCATGTTAGCTGAGGGGGATTCACTTTACTCAGCCACTAACATCTCTTTATTACATCATGTTAATGCCGCATTACGTGCGCATACATTATTCGAAAAAGATGTCGACTATATTGTTCAAGATGATGAAGTCATTATTGTTGATGAACATACCGGTCGTACCATGCCTGGTCGCCGTTGGTCAGAAGGATTACACCAAGCTGTTGAAGCTAAAGAAGGTGTTAATATCCAAAATGAAAACCAAACGTTAGCGTCTATTACTTTCCAGAACTACTTCCGTCAGTATGAAAAACTGGCTGGTATGACAGGTACCGCAGATACTGAAGCATTCGAATTTCAACACATCTATGGATTAGACACCGTTGTGGTGCCAACTAACCGTCCTATGGTTCGTAACGATATGGCCGACTTAGTCTATCTGACTGCACCAGAGAAATATGCCGCCATTATTAAAGACATCGAAGGTTGTCGTGAACGTGGTCAGCCAGTATTAGTCGGTACCGTGTCCATTGAGCAATCAGAATTGCTTAATTCATTATTGAAAAAAGCTAACATTCCACATAGCGTGCTAAATGCTAAATTCCATGAGAAAGAAGCTGAGATTGTTGCCCAAGCCGGTAGTTTAGGTGCTGTGACTATTGCAACTAACATGGCTGGTCGTGGAACAGATATCGTATTAGGCGGTAACTGGAACATGGAAATTGAAGCGCTAGATAATCCAACTGCAGAACAAAAAGCTAAAATTAAAGCTGATTGGCAAATACGTCACGACGAAGTACTTGCAGCAGGTGGTTTACACATTTTAGGTACAGAGCGTCATGAGTCACGCCGTATCGATAACCAGCTACGTGGTCGTGCGGGTCGTCAAGGTGATGCGGGTTCTTCACGTTTCTACTTATCGATGGAAGACAGCTTAATGCGCATCTTCGCATCAGACCGCGTGTCGGGCATGATGAAAAAGCTTGGTATGGAAGAGGGTGAGGCTATTGAGCATCCTTGGGTATCGCGTGCAATTGAAAATGCTCAACGCAAAGTAGAAGCGCGTAACTTTGATATTCGTAAGCAACTTCTTGAATATGACGATGTTGCCAACGACCAACGCCAAGTTGTCTACGCACAACGTAATGAGTTAATGGACGCTGAAAGTATTGAAGATACCATTAAAAACATCGAACAAGATGTTATTGCCGGTATTGTCGACCAGTATATCCCACCACAGTCACTTGAAGAGTTATGGGATGTTAAAGGTTTAGAGCAACGTCTCAGTAATGAATTTAATCTCAAACTCACTATTCAAGAATGGTTAGATAAAGAAGAAGACTTACATGAAGAAACGTTACGTGAGCGTATATTAGGTTCATGGACTGAAGCTTACCAAGCGAAAGAGCAAATGGTTGGTGCGCAAGTGCTGCGTCAATTTGAAAAAGCGGTAATGCTGCAAACGTTAGATGGATTGTGGAAAGAGCATCTAGCCGCAATGGATCATTTACGCCAAGGTATTCACTTACGTGGTTATGCGCAAAAGAACCCTAAACAGGAATACAAGCGTGAATCATTTGAATTATTCCAGCAAATGCTCGAATCATTAAAGAATGATGTTATCAGCGTACTGTCTAAAGTTCAGGTGCAAGCCCAATCTGATGTTGATGAAATGGAACAGCGTCGCCGTGATGAAGAAGCAAAAATACAACACGCTTATCAACACGCAGCAGCAGAATCACTAACGGGATCAGAAGAGCAAGCACCAGAAACACCGCGCACCGTTATTCGTGATGGTGAAAAAGTCGGTCGTAATGATCCTTGTCCATGTGGTTCAGGTCAAAAATACAAACAGTGCCATGGAAAGTTAAGTTAATAATCCATTTCACGAATTAAAAGGCAGCGTATATACGCTGCCTTTTTTATTTATAGGTAAGACTAAATCCCAACAAAACCGGGCTATTGTGGATAACTTTGGGGGTAAATAGTGCGTAACATGTAGTTAAGTACCCAAAGTGATAAAAGATCATAAAAAGATCGTTTTTTTACGTAAAAGCGCTTGCACTAAATCTTAAGCTGCCTATAATGCGCATCCACTGACACGGCAGACAGCGAAAGCAAAAACCGGTGAGTGTTATCAAGCCATTGAGGTGGCAGAGATAACGGCAAAAAGAAGTTTGAAAAAACACTTGACGCCATAAAGGGAATGCGTAGAATACGCAGCCCTGACCTACTGAAACGGTCAACGCTC